>NZ_NTFS01000159.1 GCF_002289455.1 Brunnivagina elsteri CCALA 953 | reverse complement strand
TTGTATTCCGACTTCTATCTTCTGCAAAAAAAAGCTTATCATTAACAGCTTAATTAATACAGGTATTTATTAATTCTTCCACACCTGCTACTGAAATAATTTTTGTATTCAATTTAGCAGCAACATCCTCAACACTTATATCGTCTAAAAACAGCGATTCACCATGTTTGAGCATGACACTTGGTAATAAAATTCCATCATTAAATTCTTGCCCTTGTAATTTAAATAACAAATCATGTCCCGTCAACAAACCAGTCACACTAATATTTTGTCCCCAATAGTCACTTGACAAAGCAGACATCTTAACCTCTAATCCTTCAACCGAATTTAAACGCTGCAAAATTGGCTGAAACGCCATCTCAACCGCATTTCCAACTACCCAAGTAAACTTTCGGCTTGATTTTTTTACAGACAAACTTGCTGGTAATAACTTATCTGCGATCGCATCAAATTGTTTGAGAAACAAGCGAATTGAACCGACACCATTATCAATTTGTGGGTAATCCCCATACTCAGATTCACATGGTAACTCCTCACCAGCAATCAAAAACCACTCATCTGCTAACCAAACAATGGGATAACCCCACTGCTGACGAAATTCTTCCTGAAGACTCCGCACTTGTAAAATCACCTCTTTTGCCTTTTCTGGGGTAACAGGTACTAACTCATCTTCCGATGGACGAAACCGGGTTAAACCCACAGGAACCACAGCCACGGATGCCACAGCAGGCAAGTCATGTGTATAAAACGACGCTAAATCCCTAATGGTTTGTTCCAAGTGCTTGCCATCATTGATACCAGGACATAATACAACTTGTGCGTGTATTTGTAATCTTCGCTCTTGAAACCATTTAATTTGCTCTAATATTTCCCCAGCGCGTTGATTTTTGAGTAGTCGAATTCTGACATCGGGTTCGGTTGCATGTACTGATACATACAAAGGAGACAATCGCATTGCTTCAATACGCTGCCATTCTCTTGTAGACAAATTGGTGAGAGTGAGATAGGAACCGTAAAGGAAACTGAGACGGTAATCGTCGTCTTTGAAATATAAACTATCGCGCTTACCAGGTGGTTGCTGGTCAATAAAACAAAAGGGGCATTTATTATTGCACTGAATTAAATTGTCGAAAAGTGCGGTTTCAAATTCAAGTCCTAAATCTTCGTCATAATCTTTTTCAATCTCAACATGATGAGTCTTCCCCGATGTATCTAAAACTTCGAGTTCGAGAAATTCATCCGCACATAAAAATCTATAGTCAATTAAATCACGGGGTTGACTACCATTGATGCTAACGATCGCATCTCCAGCATCAAAGCCAATTTCGGCAGCGATTGAATCTGATAATACTTTTGTGATTAGGGCAGGACGGATAGACATAGGATAATGGGCATTAGGCAAATGGGCAATGGGCAATGGGCAATGTATTGTATCCGCTCGGTATTTCCAACCAGCCACTACCCATCATCTATTATCTATTACCCTATGACCCATTGCTCAATCACCAATTATTTAAATATTCCTTGTGCGATCGCAATTAAAATAGTTGTCCCAAATGCTAAACGATACCAAACAAATACCCAGTTACTGTTACTTTGCAGGAATTTGAGTAACCAAGCAATTGATAAATAGGAAAATATAAACGTGGAAATAATCCCGACTGTCAGGGGTAAGAACATATCCGGTACTTGGAGAACATCTTTAGCTTGAACCAAAGTTGCGATCGCAAGTGTTGGTAAACCTAACAAAAATGAAAATCTGGCTGCCGTCTGTCGCTGCAAACCCATAAATAAAGCAGTTGTCAACGTTGAACCCGAACGGGAAGCACCAGGTAGAAGCGCTATCATCTGTCCCAAACCGACAATTATCCCATCTTTAACCTCTACATCCTCAAAACCACGCTTACGGGAACCAACTTTTTCAGCTAAACCCAAAAGCGTTGCCATCACAATTGACATAATTGCGATCGTTAATGGACTTTCTAACTCGACTTTGAGAACTTTCAGTACCAAACCACCCAACAATGCAGGAACAGCCCCAATTGCAATCCCCACAAGCATCTTCCATTCATATCGCTGCCATTCTTTGCGCTGAAATGCCAACCAAGCACCTTCAAAAATATTGCGGATATCATTCCAAAAATACATCAATACCGCAAACACACTACCAAGCTGAATCCCATCAACAGCTTCCTTTTTCCAAGCATCCCAGTGTAAAACATCCCTAAATATGATTAAATGTGCCGTACTGCTGATAGGCAAAAACTCCGTAATCCCCTGAACTATGCCCAAAACGAACCCTTGGACAACCTTCACAATCAAACTTGGTTCGTTTGTCGCAGTGCTACCAGCAACTTGCATTAAGTGATTTCCCACAGGATGTAAAAAATCAATTCCACCCGTAACAAATATTATCCCCATTAACTAGACTCCAGAAATAACTGTGTAACCATACAAAAACGAATTATCCAACTTTACGTCCTCATAGTCAGTTATTCCGGGAGACATATTTCTAAAGAAAGGCAATCGGCAAACGTAGAGACGACCCGGTGGGTCGTCTATCTCTTTTACCCACATCCAATATTTATGTATAATAACAATGCCCCTGGGGGGGATTTTTGATTATTTTATCTTAAATAAGATAAAGTTAAGTAACAAATATTAAAATTAAAGACAAAATTAAAAATGTGCTTAATACTGCTTTGATTAATACAAGCTTGTCCCCATATACAACTACCACATTAGAAACCATTCAGGAAGATATACAAGATTGTGAGAAAGAACTCGCAGTTATCCCCATATCTCTTCCTTACTCCCTCACTCCTCCCCTATCTCTTCTCATTTTCAGTACATCAGTTTTTTTAGTCACAGTGCCAGTATTTATCGAAGCACCTTTGGTCAGGATTTTACCTTGGGTAAGTGTTGCTTTGACAGGGTTTTGGGTTTGGCTGAGTTTATTCTTAATATCCCGCAAGGATACATATGTGTGGGGGGACTTATTATTCGGCTTTAGCTGGAGTTGGTTAACAGGTTCAATCTATTGGGGTTGGTTGCGTTGGGAACCCCTCTGGCATTTACCTGTAGAAGCGATCGCACTACCTTTTGCTGTTTGGTGTTTGTATCGAGGTTGGGGCAAAGTTGGTAACTGGTTCTATTTAGGTTCTTTATTTGGAACTGTGTTAACCGATGTTTACTTTTATTTAACAAACTTAATGCCTTACTGGCGGCAGATAATGAATGTGGAAGCGGAAATTGTACCGTCAATATTAAAAGCCGCTTTAGTCCAGGTACAGACTCCTTTAGGGCAATTATGGGCAGTAATTTTGGGAGTTCTATTATTATCGGTCGGATTTTTACCTTTAGTTCGACAGCAAAATCATTGGTATGCTTTTGGAGGCGCTGTTTTCAGCACAATTTTAGTTGATACCCTGTTTTTGTTAGCTGCTGTTTTTGCCTGAAAATCATCCTTCTGAGAAATTACATAACTTAGCAAAAATGTCATTAAATGTAGCGAAGTTTATGGATTTTAGTTAATTTTCTGTAATAAACCTAGCCAAACCCCTAAGCGGTAAGTGTTTTGGGTGTTAATTCGCTGTATATTAGTGTCTGATAACTGCTGTGTTTTAATTTAACAATAGAAGTTTGTTACTCGTCCTGTTTGTTCTTTGTTCGATGGTAAAGAGGTAGAAACATCGTGAAACGATTGGCGCGTTTATTATCAATGCTGAGTTTGTTGGTAGCATCTTTGGGATGGTTGGGAACTGCTCAACCTGCCCAAGCTAGCACATTTGACCATTTTTCATTTCAATCTGTACCCGTTCTTGCAGTTGAAGAATTTAAAGATTTGCGAAACCGGGCAGATGATGCGTTGGCAGAGGTTTATGGTAAACAAATCGATTTAAATAATACCAATATTGCTTCTTTTCAGCGCTTCCCCGGACTTTATCCGACGCTCGCAAGCAAAATTGTTCAAAATGCCCCCTACAAGGATGTAGAAGACGTTTTGAATATTCAAGGATTAAGCGAACGTCAAAAGCAAATTCTGCAAAAAAACTTCGATAACTTTAGAGTTACTGAAGTTAACAGTGTCTTTACTGAAGGAGACGACCGTTATAACAACGGTATTTACAGATAAATAATACTAGGTATGGGGGATAGGGAATTCATAATTCCTAATCCCCTATGAGACGCGATATATCGCGTCTCTACATTCCAAACTCCAAACTCCAAACTACTAATTCCTAACTTTTTCCCGTTGCCCAATTTACTACCTTGTCTGAGAACAACATTCCCGATCGCTTCGATGTTTTAGTAGTAGGTGCGGGTGCGGCTGGACTCTATACCGCACTCTGCTTACCCGAAAGCCTGCGTGTTGGCTTGATTACTAAAGAAACTGTTTCCTTATCTGCTAGTGACTGGGCACAGGGTGGTATTGCTGCTGCTGTTTCCCCGGAAGATTCACCGAAGTTGCATGTTGAAGATACTTTGCGAGCTGGTGCGGGGTTGTGCGATCGCACTGCTGTCGAATTTCTCGCTGAACATGCCCCTGCTTGTATTCAGTCTTTAGTAAATCTTGGTGTCGCTTTTGACCGTGACAATCAGAATTTAGCATTAACTCTGGAAGCGGCTCATTCCCGTCACCGTGTTCTCCATGCTGCCGATACAACGGGGCGTGAAGTGACTACAACTTTAACCTCGCAAGTTCTCAAACGCCCAAATATCGAGGTGATTCAGCAGGCGTTAGCTATCTCCTTGTGGCTACATCCAGAAACCGGACGCTGCCAGGGAATCAGCCTATTTTACCAAGGGCGCATCACTTGGGTAAAAGCAGCAGCCGTTGTTATGGCAACTGGTGGTGGAGGTCAAGTATACGCACAAACAACGAACCCTGCGGTAAGTACTGGGGATGGAGTTGCGATCGCATGGCGCAATGGAGCGATTTTACGGGATTTAGAATTTGTCCAATTCCATCCCACTTCCCTGACTAAACCTGGTGCAGACCACTTTTTAATTAGCGAAGCGGTACGAGGTGAAGGGGCACATTTAGTTGACGATACAGGAAGACGGTTCACCTTTGACTATCACGAAGCTGGGGAATTAGCCCCCCGAGATGTCGTCAGTCGAGCTATTTTCAACCATCTCCAAAAAACAGCCTCTGACCCAGCCACAGCCAATGTCTGGCTGGATATGCGTCCCATCCCTGCTGACAAAATCCGTCATCGTTTCCCCAATATCGTCAAAGTCTGCCAGCACTGGGGAATAGATGTGTTCTCAGAACCGATTCCTGTGGCTCCGGCAGCACATTACTGGATGGGTGGCATTGTCACAGATTTGAATAATAGCACCAATATTCCAGGGCTTTATGCAGTGGGGGAAACCGCTAGTACTGGGGTACATGGAGCTAATCGCTTGGCGAGTAATTCCTTACTGGAGTGCATTGTCTTTGGCGCCCAGATGGCAAATATCGAAGATGAGGTGTTGGCAATGGGTAAGAATTTGACAGTATCTACATCTTCAAATCAATCTGCATATTTTGATATTTCCGCAGACGAATGTCTGAAAATGCAAGCCTATCTCGACGACTTGCGGGAAAATATTCCCCGTTTGATGTGGCAAAGTGCTGGTATTTGCAGACAACAGCAAAGTATGGCAGATGCTGTTACTTTGACTGAAATTTGGCAGCGTGAATTTGCCGCATTACCAATCACTCAATTTATAACTACTTTAAATCCCGGTGATTCAGCCACTTTCCCCGATTCTATCCACATACCTCAAGCTAAAAAATATTTGCGATCGTGGGCAGAAACCCAAAATCTCCTAGATATAGCCTACCTAATTCTTAAAAGTGCTGCCTTCAGAACCGAAAGCCGAGGTGGGCATTATCGTCTCGATTTTCCCGAACCTGTAATCGATTGGGAAGCACATACATTAGTACAAAACAACACCTGGTTCAAATCTTCGACCCAGCGCAAAAAACAGTAAAGACGACCCGATGGGTCGTTTTCTTATGTATAATTAGGCAGTTATTAACGCGTCCCACTTCCATGTTCGCTATCTGGTCCACCATAATTGGGTGGTTGATACTCGTCACCAGATGGAGATTCCAATTGAACTGGTTCTGTAGTTCGGTAATCTACCTTGATAATAAGGTTGTTGCTTCTTCCTGCGTAGTTGAATTTAGCGGCATCAGCAATCCTTGGTAATATTAAATGCGCTCCAATGAAAAATATAATCGCACTAGTTATTCTTAAACTTGCTAACATAAGCTCAGTAGACCCCCTGTTTTTATAGCTACTTAACTTGCGATTTTGTTAAGTAACACTACTAAAAAATTTTGAAAATTAAAAAATTTATCGAGTAATTGGTTTTTATCAGATCGGCTTTTTTTTGTTTAGAAACCTTCCGTGAAAATTACCAAAGGGTAATCTCGGATAGCAAATCCTACAAAAAACATTAAAGCATTAACCCCCTTTTTACATCACCCTTAGGGGTGATGAAGCGATAACACAATAAACAAGTTCTTGCATATCAAACTACTTCTATTTCACAGCATCTTAGTCATTTTCCGTAGAATTACTCTGTCTACCCGAATACGAATTCCAGTAAATTTACCCTTGATTCAAGTTTTTACTCGAATATTCAGGATATTCATATCTCAAAAATACCGATTTTCCAGGATGACATGTTGCCAAAATGGCAAGTATTAGATATTTTAATACATGCAATAATTAATATTTGTATTAAGTTTTCTATTAACCTAAGTAAAAACTCGTACTTGTACTGTGGGTGGTTAAAAACTAGACTTTCCAAACTGCGATTAGCTGATGCTTAATATCTAATTACTAAGCGAATACGTAGCGATTTTTACCCATGTGTTTAGCGCGGTACATGGCAGAGTCAGCTTGTTTAATCAATGTTTCTGCATCTTGACTGTTGAGTGGGTAAATACTGATACCGATACTGGCAGAGACTCTGGCGACATTATTTTCTAGGACTATTGGTTCTGCGATCGCAATTAATATTTTTTCAGCGACTCTTGCGGCGACATCTTCTTTAGGTATTGCCCGGAGAATAATTATAAATTCGTCACCACCAAGACGGGCTACCGTATCGCTAACACGGAGGACATTACTTAGTCTCCCAGCAATAGTAACTAATAAGCGATCGCCCATTTCATGACCTAAGGTGTCGTTGACTTGTTTGAAACCATCTAAGTCAATAAATAACAGCGCTACCATCAAATCGTTGGTTTTAGCCCAAGTTAGGGATTCTTCGATTTGTTCGGCGAATAATTTGCGGTTGGGTAAACCAGTCAGGGGGTCGTGATAGGCTAGATAACGGAGACGGTCTTCTCGTTGTTTGAGTTCACTATTGGAGCGGAATAACTCAGCAGCAGAACGTTTTAAGTCTTCCTCCATTTGCTTGCGTTTGGTAATATCCCGGATTACCCCAACTAAAAAATAATTACCCGCAGCATCTTTGTGAAGCGATCGCTTGGTGGCAATTGAGTAAGTATTACCCCTAGAATCGGTTAATTCTTCTTCGATTTCGTGGGGTTGTTTGGTTTGCAGAACTTGTTCATCGGTAGCACGAAAAGCATCAGCTTGATGTTTAGGGAAAAAGTCATAGTCGGATTTTTCTAATAACTCTTCTTTGCGGTAGCCAATTAAATTACAATAAGCTTCGTTTAAAACAATCCACTTATGTTTCTTATTTTTAACAAAAACAGGATCGGCAATTGTGTTGATGACTTGATCTAAAAATTCTTTGGAGCGTTTCAACTCATCTTGAATGTAAGCTATTTGACAAGTAGCTGCCAAGGTTGAACCCAACAAAGCAATTAATCCCGGCATGATTGGTATCCACCAACCATCGAGAAATAGGATAAAAGCGCAAACAGTAAATAAAAAGCATAAGCCTACAATTGTGGAAAAACTGGCAGTAATACTTTTAATTCGCCATCTAGTAATAGCACCTAAATAAGCACAAACGATAATCCACAACCATTCTAATGAATTTGACCAAACTTTGATTAAGGGTCTACCGTCGAGTGCAGCTGCAACCAACTCGTTGGTAAAATGAGCTTGTAACTCCACACCTGCCATTGTCCTTGCTGTACCAATTAGGGGACTCGAAAAGGGAGTCTGTACGTAGTCTTGCAAAGAAGGAGCAGTCGAACCAATTAAAATAATGCGATCGCGTATCCAATTTTCCGGTACTCTATCAGCTAGAACTTCCCGTAATGGAACTTTGCGAAAACCCCAAGGTTCTGGTTTACAGGTTTCACAACTCGATGAAGAAAAATTTGTTAGGATTTGATAGCCTTTATTATCAGCAGCTATATAAGAACCGTCAGAGGGTTGAAAACGTTTAAATACAGCTTTACCTAATTGTAAATATTCGGAATTCTTCAGAGAAGCCTTGGGAGTAATATTATCAACTTTGAGATACTCCTTTGCTAATTTTAATGAAAAGCTCTCGTGAAGCTGATTATCGATATGCCAATAGAGTAAATTTCGTCGTATTTTACCATCTGCATCAAAGACAAGATTATTAAAACCAACCCGATTTCTATCTAAATTATCAGGTGGAGAAGCCTGCTGTTCCTGATTCCGCGATAGTGTTTCAATCCCGATCGCATTCGTCTTTTTAAAAGCCTTAGCTAAATCTTCCCGACCATTTCCAGCCTTTAAATCACGATAAATATCCAAGCCAATGATGCGAGGTTGATATTGATCTAATTTAGTTAATAGTTTGGCAATAATCTGATCGGGTAAAGGCCAAGTTCCAACTGACCTCAAAGAAGATTCATCAATCTCTATAATTGTAATGCGTTCATCTGCTGGTTCCAAAGAGCGCATCTGAAAAAATCTATCCCAAGCTGCCCATTCAAATGATTGTAATAAACCTAGCGATCGCAACGCAATAATGAAGATCGCAACGCCAAAAGTTGCAACTAACTCTCTTTTTCCTTTGATTGAGGGCAGCTTTAGTTCCAACAATAATATCCTCAGGCGTTTGTCTAGGTGCTTAGTCATTATCATCACTCAATCAGTAGACTTTTTTCATCCCTGGATAGTATAGTTAAACCTCGTCTATCTTGAGAACTGTAGTTTCCATAAAGACCTTGAGATTGCTACCCTGCGGGTAGGCACGAAGTGACTTCCGAAGGTAGCCGCGTTAGCGTCTACCTTACGTAGCAATGACAGATTTGAATCGCTAAAAAAACTCCGAGTTTCATCATGGACGAGGTTTACCATGCAGTGACAACTATAGGTGTATTGGCATCCTTGGGCTTTGTCAACATTGTCATCAAAGCAAATTGGAAAATGTAATCTTCTCACACTCGTGTCAACTTGAATGTAAAACCTCGGAAGTTTTATTAATAGCTCATAAATATGTATATATTAGCTTTAAGTTATTAATAATCAACTGAATAAGAAGTCAAATTGGGAATTGGGTATTAAAAAAACGCCTATAAAAAATAAATCAGGTACAGTTCTGCTGTACCTGAGTCTAAAAGAAAAATTTTATTACCGACTTACTTGAAATATTTAAAGTTTTGTGGTCCGGTATAACCTGTGACTTTGGCTAATTCATCCAAATTCTGTACGCCACTATATTGCTTCCCGTTAATAATCCAAGTGGGGAAGCCTTTAATACCTGCCGCTTGGCAATCTTGTGGTTTTCCTTTTGGACTTTGAGCAGCGCATTCTACTTTGATATTGCTTTCGGAAAGAACCTTTTCAGCTTCTTTGCCAAAGATTAATTTTTGCTCGTGACAATGGGGACACCAAAAAGCACTGTATTCTTTAGCCCCAGATTTAACTAAATGCTGTGCCAATTGAATTTCCGCATCTCCGGAAGTCGTTGTAATTTCCCAGCCAAATTCAGGATTGGGTTCTCCAACTTTACCGGGAGTCGGATCGAATAGAATTTTTCCACCTTTGCCAATTTGGACTGCTTCTGGTGAAACTTTTCCGAGTTCAAGTTTTCCACCTTTGCCAATACTGCCATAAACACCCAAAGTTCCAATCAGTGTCACCATCCCCACAATGATTGCGGTGAAGAATATTTGCCCAAAATCTTCCCAGGAACGACCAATAATAGTCAGTACCAAAAACGAGAGGGAAAATGTGGCTGAGGCAATGCAGTAGGGACAAACAGCTTGGATGCGGAATGCCATGACAAACATTAGATAACTACTAAAAACGGTCATGGCGATCGCGCCAACCAGTAATAGCAGCCAGGTCACATTTTCCAGCTTTTTGCGCTGCTCTTTATTTTCTTCCGGTTTAATTGCCAGGGGTAGCAAGGCAAATATCACCATGCTCAGGTAAGCCAAAAGTCCATAAATTGGCAGTGGGATACCCGAACCAACGGGAATTTCTGCCCAAGGGCTAGAAAGAACGTCATTACAGCCTGCTTTTCCAGCAGTTTCGGCAATACAAGCAACAGTACCTTTGGTTAGCTTCTCATAGGTGAGATAGGCAGTGGTCAAGGTACCAAGTCCTGCGATCGCAGCAATAATAATCCGCGAATAGCGATGAATCCAAGGAGTAGAACGTCGGCGAATCATAAATCTTCAGGGGAGTTGGGAGTTAGGAGTTAGGAGTTAGGAGTTAGGAGTTAGGAATTTTGCCTTCCACCTTATTACCTTTTCCCTTCCCCTTTTTCCTATTTTACAAATGTAATTTTACGGAGGGTATTGATTTACTCTCGTCTTTGAAATTGCGGCTTTGACGGGCTGCTTCCACAAATTGACTGACGCGGTTTGGATCGATTGGTTGCTCAATTTTTCCTTGCCGTTTCAGCGAACTGGAAACAATCGCTCCGTCCGCAGCCTGCATTAGTGTAGCAATATTGTCCAAACTTGCTCCACTACCAATAAATACAGGTGTACCGTTGGCTGCTGAGGTTGCTAGTTCTAAGTCTTGCAAGTCGGGGGGACTGCCTGTTGCCCATCCTGATAGAATTACAGCATCAGCTAATCCCCGTTCGATGGTGTCTTTGACGGCAACCGTTAGGTTGGGAGAACTCAAGGGACGGGCATGTTTGACTAGTACGTCGGCAAAAATTTTGACATCGCTGCCCAATTCGCGCCGATATCGTAATAATTGATGGGCTTCCCCTTCGATCAGTCCTTGGTCGGTTGCCATGACTCCTGTAAGTACGTTGACACGAATAAATTGTGCCCGTACACAACTTGCGATCGCTAATGCACTTTTTCCATCGTTCCGCAGCACGTTTAAACCGATTGGCTGTGTCACTAAATTCTGGATTCGCTGCACTACCACTGTCATGGCACTTACCACTGCTGGATCGACCTGATTTTTAGTAAATGGTGCATCAAAAAAATTCTCGACAATAATACCATCAACACCCCCACTAGCAAGGGCTGCTGCTTCTTGTTCGGCACGGTCAATCACCGCTTTTAAATTTCCTCCCCAACGGGGTGAGGTTGGCAGTGGTAGAAGATGAACCACGCCAATAATTGGTGTTCGGGTTTTAAATAACTGATATAAGTCCACGTCTTTTAATTAAACCGTTTTGCGGAGTCCATAGGAGCTAATCCCCAATTGGAAGAGTCGGAGTAGTACTTGGGAGGGTTTTCCTTTTCTCACAACTACCGTACCATTTAGGAACTTGCATTCCAGAGTCTATGGGTCTATTACCATTAACCCTTAATTTTGAACCCTGAGCGATCGCAAAAACTAGTAAAAAAAAACTTTTTACTAGTGGTCGGTTTTATGCGTCCCTCTTAAGGAGGAATTTCTCGTTAAACCTTCCATAAGATATGTTAAGATGGAATCTGGCTACAAGAGGAGCTTGCCACTCATCCGACGCAACATTTCCATTTTTTGGCGGAACTGTTACCTTCTATACAATTACCTGAAACTAAATTACTCTCTGAGAAGTTAGTTGTGGTGTAATGAGTTTTGAAAGGATAATCGCGTCACTTAACGAGTTGGTCACCAGCAGCCCGCAGTTTCATGCTTTCCCAAGCAAAGGTTGCATTACCGTGAGCGTTTTTTCTAATTGCGCTTGCGATTTACCCAGGGTTGCGACATCCTTTTGAATACGCCACAGGCATCTATAAATTTGCATTTATGACAATTTATTGATGTCATCCAGAGGGCGACTTCCCGACGGGTAGATTTACAGCGCAGTAGCTGCGGTAATGTAAAATACCAACAGCTATTTTTTAAATAAAAGTAACAAGCGAATAATTTACCCTAAGAATCTTTGTTTTTCCTCTGGAAAGCAGTTAGTTCCACACATCATAACATGTTCTCGAAGTTGTTTAAGGGCATGGTTCCTGCGTTTAGCAGTACATGACTGAGCAAGAAGAAAGCATTTGGATATTTAACTTTTTCATGACTGTTTCATTTCAATAGCAAATGTTCAAAAATAGCCAGCAGATAATGCCGTTTCTATTTTTGACAAACAAGAAAAACCGGAAGAAATTCTCAATATATGGGTGATAAGCCAACGATTGCAATTTCTCATCTAGGCTGCGAGAAAAACCGAATTGATACAGAACATATGCTGGGGCTGCTTGTAGAAGCGGGTTACGGCGTAGATAGTAATGAAGATTTAGCCGATTACGTTATTGTCAACACCTGTAGTTTTATCCAGGCAGCACGGGAAGAATCCGTTAGAACCTTAGTCGATTTGGCGGAAGCGAATAAAAAGATAGTCATTACTGGTTGCATGGCACAGCATTTCCAAGAGCAATTATTGGACGAGTTGCCGGAAGCCGTGGCTGTAGTTGGAACTGGCGATTATCACAAGATAGTCGATGTGATTCAGCGTGCCGAGAATGGCGAACGAGTCAAAGAAGTTAGCGCCGAACCTACATATATTGCGGATGAGTTTACACCGCGCTATCGGACAACTACCGAAGGTGTAGCTTATTTAAGAGTTGCAGAGGGATGCGATTATCGTTGTGCATTTTGTATCATTCCCCATCTACGGGGAAACCAGCGATCGCGTACTATTGAATCGATAGTGGCAGAAGCGAAGCAACTAGTCTCGCAAGGGGTGCAGGAAATTATCTTGATTTCCCAAATCACTACCAATTATGGTTTAGATATATATGGCAAACCACAATTAGCCGAATTGCTACTTGCTTTGGGGAAAGTTGACATTCCGTGGATTCGGATGCATTATGCTTATCCAACAGGACTTACTCCCGATGTGATCAAGGCAATTCAACAAACTCCAAATGTTTTGCCTTACTTAGACTTGCCCTTACAACACTCACACCCAGACGTTCTCCGTGCAATGAATCGTCCCTGGCAAGGACGGGTTAATGATGCAATTATTGAAAGCATCAAAGCCGCAATTCCAGATGCGGTAATGCGGACAACGTTTATTGTCGGCTTCCCTGGAGAAACCGACGCTCACTTCGACCATTTGATGGAATTTGTCCAACGTCATGAATTTGACCATGTTGGAGTATTTACTTTTTCACCAGAGGAAGGAACAAAAGCTGCCACATTACCTAACCAAATAGAACAAGAAGTAATGGAACAAAGGCGCGATGCCTTAATGGCGCTTCAGCAACCGATTTCACTCCGAAACAACCAAAAACAAATTAATCGAATTGTGGATGTCCTGATTGAACAGGAAAATCCCGAAACAGGAGAATTAGTCGGTCGTTCGAGTCGCTTTGCCCCAGAAGTCGATGGGCTTGTATACGTTCGTGGGCAAGCCAAATTGGGAACCATCGTCCCAGTTGCAATTCAAAGTGCAGATGCATATGACCTTTACGGTCAAATCGAAAATAACTGAATTTGTAGTTAATTGTTAATCGTTAGTGATTAGTGGTAACAGAACCAATCACCTAACACCAATACTAATTAAACCGTTACCAATTAACTAATATCTAATACCCATTAACCCGTTA
>NZ_NTFS01000158.1 GCF_002289455.1 Brunnivagina elsteri CCALA 953 | reverse complement strand
AAGTTTAGGAGGTTTTACAGAAATTTTATTTGGAGATACAGAAAAGAGTGATGTCAAAATATCTTTATCTTTCTGTGATAATACCCACAAGTGATTTGCGGTTAAATATATTTTAGTTTCGTAGTTAAATGTTCTTGCAGCTTCTATACCTAAAATTGAATTATTCACAGTTTTTCTTAACAAGGATTGAGTGATAATATCGTGAATACTGATTACTGTTTTTGTCAATTCTGGATTGATTAAAGCTTGAATTAACTCTAGATATACCGCAGCATGGGAATATTCAAAATGAATAATATCATAGGTATTTGTTGAGATTAATTCTGTGATTTGAACCGAAACTTTAGATTGCGATCGCGTTGCAAATTTCAATGGTATATTATAATGTTTCAAACAACTACTAATTTTCTTTATTTTAGTTAGTGGATAAAAGTAAATATTATTATTTAATAAATCAATTAAATCGCTAGCAGTGTCAATTTCTGTTTGATTAGCAATAACTAAAATATCTATTTTATGATTTGAATTAGCATATTCTTGAAGATGATTAAAGGCTATTTTTTGTCCAGCTTGAGGATATTTATAAGTTGGTGTATGTGCTGATATAAATAGTATTTTTGACATTTTTAATATTTTTATTAATATTTGAAACGCAGAGTTTGACGGAGGTTAGCGCAGAGGTTCGCAGAGAAGTTACCATTTTCCAAAGTCATTAGCAACAGGTTTATTAATATATTTAGTAATAACAGTTTTTAATTTTCTGGCATTTAATGGATTGAGAAAATACCTTGCTGGTAAAGCAAATATTTCATTAAAAATCCATGCTAAATAAGCTTTGTTTCGCTGCCAAATTAAGCTTTTATAAAAACAAGTATTTGTCTGCTGGCTAATTTTCCAACATTCATAAATTAATTTTACTCTTGTTAAAGGATTAGTCGATGAACTCATCCCGTTGAGGGAATAAGCTGCAAGTGGAGTATCGATATAGTGAAAGTTGCAATTAACTAAAAATAAACGCAAAATTAAATCGTAATCAGCTGCTATATGGAAATAAGTATTATACAAACCAACTAATTCATAAGCTGATTTTTTGATAAAGCAAGAGGGATGATTTAAAGTAAAGCGAATCGGTAGTTTATCAATGTCTCCAGGAAAGAATGTTGCCACATATTCACCTTTATAATAGTTAGTAATTGGTGAGTAAATAACATCTATTTGATGATGACTTATAAATGTTTCTTCGACTATTTTAATTATGTCGGAGTTATACCAATCATCTGAATTGATAATACCGATTATATCTCCACTTGCGAGAGATATACCTTTGTTCATAGCATCATATGCACCATTATCAGGTTCGGATATAAAAACATCTATATAATCTGAATATTTATTGATTATTTCACAAGTTCTATCTGTTGAATATCCATCTATTAAAATATATTCAATTGGAAACTTATGAGTTTGCTGAATTACACTTAATATTGTTTTTTCAATTGTTTTTTCTGAATTAAATGTTGGTGTAATAATTGATATTTTCATTTTATTCTCGATGATATATTAGCTTTTTTGGGGTTTCTTCTTCTAGCGATAAAGAAAGAATGGAAATAAATAGAAATGGTGTGACTCCTTGAAAAGCACTGTGCAAAAATAAGCTAAAAAATAGATATGAAAAAATATATTTATAGTTCTCATATTTGTAATAACCATTAATTGCTCGAATTAGTATATAGAAATAGAGAATACCGAGAACAATACCTGTGTAAGCTATAACTTCAAGAAAAGAATTATGAATAATTGCTCCAATTGGTCGAAATATTGTTTCATAATTTCCCCCATAACCTTTTAATGCTAAATGCCAATCACTTGAGTAAGATTGTATGAGAAAACGGTTTGCTTCAAATCGAAATAAGTTGGATGCGTCGTTAACTGCAAATAATCTGTTTGAACCAGTATCGTACTCGTAACCAACTTCAACAAAGTTGAGGAAAAATTCACCAACTAAAATACCGAAAATATTAGCGAATATAAAAAGTAGGGAGAAGTTGATTTTTTTTGCAAATCTAGCAAATGGCTTTTCAAAACAAAGTATAGTAAAGAAGATTATTAAACTGAAAAAGTAGTTACGACTTAGGAATAAGCAGGATGAAACTAAAGCTATAATTATACCTGGTTTGAATTTTGCTTTGATGGATAAAAAGAAGAATAGAAGCATAAATAAACCGGAAACATTTGGATCCCCGTTACTTAAACTAATCCGCAATGAACCATCAAATTCGATTCGACGATATATAGCCATTTGGTAAGTCATGGCAATAGTCGATAACCAGCATAATATTGTTAAATATATTTTTTGAATTTTGATTTTGGGAAACTGACTAAATCCAATTGAGATTAAGGCAATTGGTAAGCTATATCTAAATAGTTGATAGCTTGATGCATTCACAACCGTAATGAGAATAATTAAACAAACTGTGACTATATCGCTAATTTGTAATTTGCTGCGATCGCGAAGTAGTTGAAAGATGAGCAGAGTTGCCAGTATGGGTAAGAAAAATTTGGCGTGGGGTAGTTCTAGGTCGTAAGGAATTAGGTATAATGCGGTGATGCAGTACAATATTAGGGTGTAGAAGAAGTAGTTTATTTCTGTTTTTATTATTGGGATTGGCATAAAAATATTTGAAGATAAATGAACCGCAGATAGACGCAAATGGACACGGATAAATTTATGATTTTTTGTGACATCCTGGTAAGTTTTATGGAAGTCGGTGATATTTTTGGATTACTTCTGTGAATAGTTGTTGATAGCGTTTTGCTTGAAGTGGTTGATTAAATTCAGTTTCGACTTTTTTACGGGCATTTTCACTTAGTTTTTGCCAACGCTGCTCGTTTTCCAAAACCCAAATAATTCCACTTGCTAAACTTTCTGCATCTAAGGGTTGAGCTAGAAAACCGTTATTTTGATGCTCTATCATTTCCGGAATTCCACCAATACCAAAAGCAACGCATGGTGTTCCAGTCGCTAATGATTCCATAATCGTATTAGGTAGATTATCTTCAATGTATGGTGCTACAAATACATCACTTGCTGCGTATATCAATGCGAGGGAAATTTCATCGTTGAGGTTTCCTATGTAGTGACTGGGAAAACCTAAGTCTAATTTAAGTTGTAATTGCAGTTTGTCTTTAATTTCCCTGGGTAATATCCCAAAAATCACTAATTCTATCTTTCCCCTATATTCTGATGATTGCAGCGATTTTAATGCTTTCTCGAAGTATTCCGAACCTTTTCGTTTCTGGTAAAGAGAGTTTGCACCAATTAGTACAAGCTGCTTGTCTTGTGGTAGGTTTAGGTGTTCCCGTGCAAATTTGCGGTTTACAGGTTTGTAGCGTTGAATGTCGATACCGTTGGGGATGACTTCGATTTGAGCTTGGGAAAATAGCGAACTTGCATGAACGCACTTTGCTAACCACTCACTTGGTGTGACAATAGTAATGTCTAAATTTTGCCAAGCTTTGAGTTTACGTTGCCATACCCATCGTGATATATCTCGTTCTTTGTTACTGTTAAGTTGTGGACATGCACCACAAGATTTAGTATAGCGATCGCAATCATTACTGTATTGACATCCCCCTGTAAATGCCCACATGTCATGTAATGTCCAAACTAGGGGTTTTTTCCACTGTGAAAGACTTTCGATGCGAATATAACCACATGTCCAATGTAAGTTAATAATATCAGGGGATATTGCTGCGATTTGACGATGTGTAAAGTCGGGAAACCATTGGGGTGAAAATGTACCATAACCACGACCTTTTAATGGTAAGTTATCTAATGTTGGTCTAGCTTGATTGAGATATTTCTCTAGTTTATTTTTCGCTCCAATAATTTGATTTTCATTACTTTCTTGATATTGAACCAACATTGTGGAATCAATATTTATTTTTCTCAATCCATCATGCAAACGAAATGATGCTTTTGCAGCACCACCATTTAGATCGAATGTACTTAGGATGAGGGAATGCATTAGTATTTACCTAATTTTCTGCGAACAAAAAACATAACTATCAAAGATTCCCGATTTTCGGTCGATATAACTAGAAAAATCAACTTGAGTCGCAAAACCAAGTCGATCTAAAAGCTCAAATATATCGATACCAAATGTTCTATATGCTAATATTTGACCACGTATGCGATCGCCATGATATTCTGGTGGCAAAAGATGTATATCTTCTGTTCCTGATGTATCGACACGAACGATGGTTGGTTGGTCAAAGTTGCAGGGAATGGTAAATATATGATATCCACCAGTTTTTAGTACTCGATGCACTTCTCGAAACGCTTGCTCATGATTTCTGACATGTTCTAATACGTCTTCTGTAATCACAAAATCAAAGCTAGAATCGGCAAATGTAAGATTCTCTAAGGATTGGCAATAAACCCTTTCTCTCGTTTCTGTTCCTGGTTGGATATCTGGTTGAAAAGTTGAACAGAAGTAGAAATCGCTGCGATGCAAATATTTAAAAAAAGCATCATCTACATCAGCATTGTAAAAACTAAAGTTATTTGCTTTTCCTTGTTGTGCGATTGATGAAATTTTAGTTGGTATTTTATTTTTAGGTTGTTGATTTTCAATTTGATTTAATATGAATTTAGCAATATGCCGTTTGCGAGATGAACTGTAACAGAAAGGACAATACATGTTGTTTCGTGCTGTTTTGGCATCAATACAAACAAAAACAGTCGCGTTACCACATATATTACAACTACCTAATTGGTGATATCCTAAGTTTTTAATCGCAGATTTTGCTGCTTGAGTCACTTTAGCAACTTTCAATTTGTACCTCCCATTTGTACCTCTCTAATATTTCGAGGAACGCATTTCCATTTTTACAGGTTTTTGTTTGTTTCTGAAGTTATATACTGCTTGAAAACGCCAATGACGAATGCTTGCTTTAAGACGTTCAACAATAGTTTTTTTCCACACTAATATATCTGGGTTTTTAGAAGCTATTTGTGCTGGTAACTTTTTATCTAATCTACCGTATCCTTCGGGTAAAAAATGCGCTGTCAATGATTTCCGGGAATGGTTGGAATTCATATTTGGAAATGCACCATGAATTAGAAATGGATGCCAGAATAAAACAGAACCCTTTTCTAATAACATTGGTTGAGGGATGTAATTTTGCTCTTTAATTACGGTTTGAATTTTCTCTACATATTCTTCATGATCGCTAAAATCTCGAATACGAGAATTTCTAGTAATTAATTGACCTTTTTGGCTTTTTGGGACAACAAAAAAAGCTCCAGCATCGGAATGAATATCTTCTAATGCAAACCAACAAGCAATTAAGTTTCCAGGTGGGTTACTATCTAAGTAATAATGGTCTTGATGTGGAACTGTACCTGTAGATTTATCGAAAAACATTGTCTGCCAAATTATATGTTTTTGGCGATTACTAAGGGTATTCAATAACTGGGAGATTGCGGGATTTGAAATTATGTCTAATGCTGCTTGATTGAAGCTATTTTGGAAGACTAAATCAATCGGATTTAAGATTGAGTGTTCGATAAAGTCTTGAGAATTAACTTCTAATTTCTCAATTTGATTAGTATCTTGCGATAAAAAATAATAGTTTTTAGCTGTTTTAAAAGTTTCATATACGTCAAAAAATCCTGTTATCTTTCCGATCGGGATGACATCTTTGATAACAACATAACCATATTCGTCGTAGTGAGCTTTTATTGCCTCTGTCTGATTTGGGAGAAAAAACCCTGACATAACTTGCTTGTTTTAAATTATTCTTAGATTATTCTCTGGGAATCTACCTAAAAGCTATCTAGAGATTTTAATTTTCCCATTGAATCTCTAAATTTTTGATGTTACGTTGCTGATTGTGGGTAAAAATTTGCATCGTGCAGAGTCGCAGAGAGCATATAGTTTTGGGATTGGTTTTGCGATCGCGAAGTTTAATATCGAAACTATACCGCATGTTGTATTACGGTTTCTACAAACAATCTCATTCATTAAACATTAAACATTAAACAATACCTATTCCCCCCAAGTGAAGGCACTTGCAGAAGTTATGTATATTTTATCTGGCTAGATGAAATTAAGCAATAGACACCACAACCATGATTCTACATGCTTCTCAGACTAGTATCCGCAATAATCCGGATATCTTTACAAAATCTTTAATTAGTCTTTGTAAAAAAATCAATATTTTTACTGTTATATAATATTAGTTGGGTAAATAAAAATACTTATTATCAGATGATAATTCGGAAGATAATTTTGTAATACCATAAACTATTCAACAATAACTACGTTGCTAGCTATTCACTAGAGGAAATATTTATTGTATAAAATAATAAATAAACTATCAGTAATTATTTTGAATTAACCTTGTTGGTATATAAATTTAAGATTGACAAAGAACACTTACTATCCTAGTATTATGACCTTAGGTTGTAGTAGCATTTAAAAAATCTCCCACATGGCTATAGATACTCGAATATTGGATTTTTCAAGTATAAATTCATGCCTGAATTTAAGCCTAAAGTGAAACATAAAAATCAGCCCAATGATAGATGTGGGGAATAAAATTATTGAAACGTTTAAAGTAAGTAAAAAAGCAAAAAATAATTCATAGCCTGTCAATCATTTACTTGGTCATAAAAGCATTAGTAGGGAGTTTTTTTGTTTCAAATAGCTGAATTTTTAGCCGAAATTTCACTCTCCAATGTAAAATTTAACCATCAGTAGAGTCAGTTTTATAAATAGCGATCGCAGAACCCAAAAAATAATCAAAACAATCAATCAAAAGATATTTACGTAAATTACTAAGTTTCTGCGTTGATGTCAAAATATTGCACAGACTGGAGTAGAGTGCTTATCATGAAAGTGAAATGCGACATAACCTTTATAATCGTTTCCTACAACTCAGCGAAGACATTGCGGGGTTCGATAGAGTCGTGTTTAATGGCAGCTAAAGAATTTGAGCGATCGCAAGTGAAAATTGTCGTTTATGACAATGCTTCTACGGATAACTCACCAGAAATTATTCATGAGTTTGTTGAGAAGTATCCAAAAATATTTATCGGGATTCAAGGAAAGCAAAATTTAGGTTTTGCCAGAGGGAATAATCAAGCGATCGCAGCATCACCAAGTCATGAATATGTATTGGTAAACCCAGATGTAATGTTTAAATCAGAAGCTATTAAACATCTTCAAAATACCTTATATACCGCATCAGATATCGCAGTTGTTTGTCCAAAATTACTTAATCTCGATAGCACACCACAAAAGTCAATTCGGAAATTTCCAACATTTACTTATTTATTTTTCAAGCACTTTTTAGGAGAAAAACTACTCAATTTAGTCTATAATTTTGACTACTATTATACAGAAATGCCCTCACCAGAAACAGCAGTAGAAATAAACTGGGGAATTGGAGCTTTTATGCTGATTTCAGGGGATTATGTCAGCAAACATGGATTGTTTGACGAAAGATTCTTCCTCTATTTTGAGGATGTGAGTTTGTGTTTAGATGCTTGGCAAAATGGCTATCGAGTATTGTACCAGCCCCAAGCTTCGGCTTTACACTTGTATAGTCAAGCTAGTACTAGTTCTAGGTTTAATTATCTAACTTTTGTACATATAGTCTCCGCACTCAAATTTTTTGCCAAATACAGATCATCTCAAATCCAATGGCAACTAATTTCCTGGTTAATTGGAGTGAATACAAAGTTGATAAATTCAATCAAATTCTCGAAATCACTTAAGATATTGATTGGAAATGGGTAATTAGTCAGGATATAAAACATCAAAACTACAGTCAAAAATGCTTATTAAACGGGAGCATCTAATTCGCAAGCTATTAGAAACTAGTAAAGTTTGGCAGGAAAACTCTTTGATTTTGCGTGAACTCAATTCTTTTCGCGCAAAAATTATCCAGGCAATCTTATTTACCCTAATCGCAGCAGTTTTGGAAGCAACAGGAGTAGGATTAATTGCATCACTGTTACAGGGTTTAACAAACCCCAATCAACCTCCTATGTATACAGGAGTTGACTGGTTTGATATTTGGTTTTTAGGGATAAAAGCAAGTGCAACAATTCGTATTTACAAAATATCGGGTTTAATTTTATTAACTGTGTGGATAAGGGCAATTTTTTCCTACTTGGGGAAATATCTGGCAAAAACTTGTGAAATTAATCTGGTTGATGCACTTAGAAGACAGATTTTTGAGCAATTTCAGCGCTTTAATCTAAATTACTATACTCAAAGTCGTGGTGCGGAATTAATAAATATCTTTTCATTGGAAGTTAGTAACATTAACCAAGCTTTTAATGAAGTGATTAATTTTGTCACCAAAAGCTGTGTGATTCTTGCTTATACAGTGGCAATGCTGTTGATTTCTTGGCAACTTACCCTCGCAACAGTACTGGCATTTAGCTTACTTGCTGTAGCTGTCTCAAACCTGATTAAATGGGTACGGGAAGCAAGTTTTACAATCACCAGCACAGGGGCAGATATGGCTGCGATCGCAACGGAGTATATTAATGGTGCGAAGACTATACAAGCTTCCTGGAGTCAGGAATTTGAAGGTAAACGCTTCGATCGGGCTGCACGTCTATTTACAGCAGCATACATGGAAAGTAACCGGGTTGGTAGCAGCGTTCTCCCCCTTGCGGAAGCTGCTGCAACAACAATCTTGATCGGTATTATCATTTTTGCTGTTTCCACATTTATTGTGAACGGTAGTTTGCACGTCATTTCGCTTTTAGCATTTCTATTTGCTTTGTTTCGTTTGTTACCAATTCTTGCACATATGAATAGTTCCTGGGGTACTATCGCCATGTTTGCAGGCTCCTTGCAAGTCGTTCATCAACTTTTACGCACTGATAACAAAAATTACACTAGTGATGGAGAGATTGAATTTTCCAGTTTAAAGCAGGGAATCAATTTTCAAAACGTTGATTTTAGCTATGATAATCAGCATCCTATTTTAGAAAATATTAGTCTCAGCATAGAACGTGGTCAAACCGTAGCAATTATTGGTGCTTCGGGTTCGGGAAAAACAACTATAGCTGATTTAATTATTCGATTTTATGACCCAATACTAGGTGATATTTATATAGATAATGTGAATTTATCTCAGTATAAGCTCAGTTCTTTGCGGCAAAAAATGGCTGTTGTGAGTCAAGATACATTTATTTTTAATACATCTGTAGGGGAAAATATAGCTTATGGACTTGAAGGAATTAGTAATCAAGCAATAGAAGAAGCAGCAAAACAAGCGAATGCACTGGAATTTATCTTAGAGATGCCAGCAGGATTTGAGACAAAATTAGGCGATCGCGGGGTAAGATTATCGGGAGGGCAAAGACAACGTATCGCAATTGCCAGAGCATTACTTCGCAATCCCGAAATTTTGATTTTAGATGAAGCTACAAGTGCCTTAGATTCAATATCCGAAGGTTTGGTACAGGAATCGTTAGAAAAGCTCGCAGCAGGGAGAACAGTAATTGCGATCGCGCATCGTTTATCAACAATTTATAAAGCAGATAAAATCATCGTTCTGGAATCAGGTAAAATAGTCGAACAGGGAAGTTATCAAGAGTTGCTGCAACAAAAAGGTAAACTTTGGAAATATCATCAAATGCAAAATCAAATTGTTAATGGTTAATGTTTAATAGGTATTAGTTTTCTCATTCCCGGTGAAATTATGCAAACTGCGATCGCATTTATTATTTTCAACCGAACCGACACAGCCCAAAGGGTATTTAATGCCATTCGTCAAGCAAAACCACCAAAACTTTTTGTGATTGCTGATGGAGTTCGTTCCCATCGTCTTGATGATATTCAAACATGTGCAGCTACTCGCAAAATTATCGAACAAGTTGATTGGGATTGTGAGGTAATTTGTAATTATTCAGAAACAAATTTAGGCTCTAAAGAACGAGTATTTAGCGGCTTAAATTGGGTATTTGAACAAGTCGAAACAGCCATAATTTTAGAAGATGACTGTTTGCCACATCCTGACTTTTTCCCTTTTTGTGAAGAATTACTCGAACGTTTTCAGAATGATGAAAGAGTTATGACGATTTCCGGTAATAACTTTCAATTTCATCGTCAAAGTAATATGTATAGCTATTATTTTTCTCGCTATCCTTTGATTTGGGGTTGGGCAACTTGGAGAAGAGCATGGCAAAAATGTGATTTAGAAATGAAGTCTTGGGAAACTATTCGTGACAACAAATGGTTGCAATATTTATTAGATGATAATCAAACAGTAAAATATTGGTCAAGAGTTTTTCAAAATTGTCGCGACGAGTATATTGTTACCTGGGATTATCCTTGGACTTTCACATCTTGGCTCCAAAATAGTTTAACCATTATTCCCAATTCTAACTTAGTTACTAATATTGGATTTAGCCTCAATGCCGAAAATACTAAAGCTGTAAATAGTCTGTTTGATAATTATCCTACTAAACAAATGCCTTTGCCTCTAAAACATCCACCATTTATAATTCGTGATACTCAAGCTGATAAATTTACCCAGTCAACACAGTTTAATCCTAGCCTAATTTGGAGAATCAAAATGAAATTAAGAAAAATACTACATTTCTTTAAAAATGACGATACTCTTTTTAATTTGATGATGAAATAATGCAATTGAGAAATTATAAAGAGCCATGAAATGTCTTGTTTTTATACCTTATGTAATCTGAAATATATTGATATCTATCAAAATTTATATATAGAGTATCGCTTGCAAACTAGGCTGTTGACTTTGATGAAATTTTCGTGTTTTTGGTTAATCCTATTTTTATGTCATCACAAAATGAGGGCAAACAGCCGTTTGCCCCTACCTAGTATTATCTTTTACACCACAGATTTTGTATGAATTTCTAACCTCTAAAAGGCACAGAGTCAACAACCTACTTGCAAACCAGATATTTAAATTATAAAAAATATATGAATGTATTAAATAGACTCTACCTTTTGGCGGATGACAAAAAGAAAATTAAACCTACAATTGGAAAAATTATTGACATCTATGATAGTAATATAGAAAAATTAACCTTCAGAATTAGCATGTTATATGCCAGATGCATTAAGCAAAGTCCCATAAACACCGGAGGGATTATCGCGGAGAAAATATACCAATCCCAGGTTAAGTAAATTATACATAGCTCTGACTTACAATTAACACATTAGTATTGATTCAATATTGATTGAATGATTGTCAGTAAGTCAAAGCTTTATTACAAAATTATATTTGATAAACAAGGGGTTTGATAGTGGCTGATACTGGTTTAGAACAAGAACAACTGGTTACTACATCTTCATCAAATGCAGTTGAGATCAGACAACTATTTAAAATTTTATATCGCCGTCGCTTTTTAATAGCAGGCATATCTGGTTTGGTAATCTCAGCAGCAGGAATTTTGGCACTTCTTGCCAAGCCAAATTACCAAAGCTCGATGCAGATGCTGGTTAGCTCAAATATTTATGAAAGTACGAGTTCGAGAAAAGCTCAAGGTAACGAAGATAGCGAATTTACAGACGCAAATTTAGAAGTAGTAGATTACACAGCACAACTACAATTGATGTTGAGTAATCAATTAATTGAAAAAGCAGTAACGCAACTACATTCAGAATATCCGAAGATGAAGATTGAGGATATCAAAGGAGACAAAAGCAAAAAAGGCAAAAAACCACCTTTGAGTGTAGCTCGGATCGAATCGGGAAGCGGGATAAATCGTATTCCCAGCCAGGTATTTGAAATCACATATAAAGACAAAAACCCGATTAAAACCCAACGAGTTTTACAAGCGCTACAAAAAGTTTATCAAGACTACAATATCGAACAGCAAAAAATCCGATTGTCAAAGGGAATGGCATTCGTTAACAACCGTTTACCCAAAGTCAAAAGCGAAGTTACCCAAGCAGAGCGAAACTTAGAACTATTTCGCGATCGCAATAAAATACTCGATCCGGAAGCTCAATCAAAAATTTTATTAGAAACTCTGGCAGACACTCAAAAGCAGTTACAAACGACACAAGCACAATTACAAGATGTCCAAGCTAGATATGCAGCAATTCAGCAGAAAATAGCCGCATCTCCAGGTAATGCCTTAGTTTCCTCACGCCTGAGCCAATCGACTCGCTACCAAGGACTACTGAATGAGATCCAAAAGACAGAGTTAGCAATATCACAAGAAAGAATTCGATATACAGACAACTCCCCAGCAGTTCAGAAGCTAGTCGAACAGAAACAAAGTCAACTGTCATTACTGCGGCAAGAAGTGGGGCGATCGCTCAGTGATAAAGTCGGGAAAAATGTATCTCCACCAAGCAATTCAGAAATTGATAGGGCAATTAATCAAGTTCTCAATCAATCCCTGAATCCATCAGCTAATCAATCAGCCAGCAGCAACGAATCCCTACTAGGAGAAGGACAACTAGCAGGAGTTGACCTGAAACTCGTAGAAGAAATGATTCAGGTACAAACAACAGGATTAGGATTGGTAGCAAATCAACAAAGCCTAGCAGAGTCAGAAAAGCGACTGCGAACAGAACTCAGTCGATATCCCAGCTTAATAGCCGAATACAACCGCTTGCTACCCGAAGTCCAAACCAATCGCAAAACCCTCGAACAACTGATGCAAGCACAGCAATCATTGGGTTTAAAGATTGCTCAGGGAGGTTTTGATTGGCAAGTCATTGAAGCACCAGAAAAAGGAACCTACATCGGTAGTGGTCGCATAATGTTACTCGGTAGTGGTCTGATTCTGGGACCAATTTTAGGTATCGTTTTTGCCCTCATTTTAGAATTGCTCAACGATAAAGTTTACGTACCATACGAACTACAGCGTATCACCAATCTCCGTTTACTAGGTATAGTACCCAAACTAATGCCTGTAAACAAACGTAAAGGTTTAGCGATACCAACATTCAATTATCGAAATACAAGAACCTTAGTAGTCGATTCACCAGTCACGGTTGCATCGTTGCCATCCCATGAAACCATCGACATGGCATATCAAAACATCCAACTACTCAATTCACCCCTCCCCTACAAATCGTTGATGGTGACATCAGCACAAGTTGGAGAAGGAAAGTCAACTGTAGCCTTAGGGTTAGCAGTGAGTGCAGCCCGAATGCACCGTAGAGTTTTGATTATCGATGCCAACCTGCGTAACCCCAGCTTAGACAAGCAACTTGATTTATCAAACGACTGGGGTTTATCCCTGCTGCTTGTTGATGAAGCAAACCCACCATTTAAAGAGTATATCCAGCCAGTTCACCCTGCGATTGATGTTCTCACATCTGGACCATTTCCGGAAGATGCGGTCAAATTGTTAAGTTCCCGGCAAATGAAAGAACTGATAGAGTACTTCGAGCAGGTTTATGACCTAGTTTTAGTCGATGCTCCACCAATTCTCGATACCGTTGATGCTAGGATTTTGGCGACATTGTGTAGTGCGATCGTTTTGGTGGCACGGATGGGGCAAATCACTCGCACGGAGGTTGTGGAAGCTAAAGAGATTTTGGAGAAGTTGAATTTAGTTGGTATTATTGCTAATCAACCCAAAAAAGTTAATCGTTAGTTTGCGAAGTGTGCGATCGCACGTTTTTCCTCAAATTCCCTCACCAACCAAATCGCTACCAACCAAACCAAATCCCCGACTTTTTAAAAAGGGGATTTAATAAAAGAGGGTTTTTTGGGAACACTAGGAGTATCAACTAAGGTGATACTTATCATGCCGAAAAGAAGAATTCCCTTACAAGCTGGCAACTTTTACCACATCTACAACCGGGGAAATGCCAGACAAGATATTTTCTTTGAGTATGAAAACTAGGACTTACGCACTGTACAAACGAATCATCTTGTGTATTAACG
>NZ_NTFS01000157.1 GCF_002289455.1 Brunnivagina elsteri CCALA 953 | reverse complement strand
AAACGGCTTAAAATTTGACTAATATAGAACCCCTCTCCAACCTCTCCCCTTACTAAGGGGAGAGGCTTAATAAATATAAGGTTTGGCAGATGAAAAGTATAATCCTTAACCGTTTTTAGTATATATAAATAATTTAGTGATTCTTGTTTGGATACAATATGAATTCGGGCAAATAAATTAGGGTAAATAAATTAGGGCAAACAACCGTTTGCCCCTACGGTATTTGCGATCGCATTTATTCCCTTTGAAAAGCAAGCTACGTAATAAAACATGTATATTTAAGTTGGCGCTACTATTTAATTTAACTGGATAATTGGTATATTCTCACTTGCCACTACAATAAGAGTGAAATATTATTATCAACTAATGTAGGGCTTCCAGATGATGAAATTGCACTATATTTTTGAAAGTAATGATTAACCTCTTTGGGGAAGTTTGGGTTATCAAATACAGCGTCTCCATCAGCGATATTTGCCCAAAAATCCCGTAAAGTGGGAGCTAATTCTTCGGCTTTTGCTGTAGGTAAATTTAATGGTGGTAATGTCATCAACTTGACGAGGAAGGGAAAACTGCGATCGCTCATCCATTGACGGGAGTATTCTTGCAAATTTGGGTATTCGGGGACTGACTCGACGCGATATGATAAAATTTGTAATCTGCTCTTGTCATATTGATTCTGATGATATTCAAATATCCGGTATGGATGGGGGTAGCTGACTAAAGAGCCTGTGGTAATGTCATATATACCATTGAAATTGGCGATATCTTGAACGTGTAAATGTCCTGTAAATACTAGTTTGACTCCGAAACGCTGCAATATTTCTAGTAATACAGGTGCATTTTCCAGCATGTATCGACTTGCCATTGGATGACGGGATTGATTAGGCAAGTGTTCGATGATATTATGATGTATTGTTACTAAAACTAATTCGTTTTTTACTGAACTAAGTACTTGTTCTAACCATTGCAATTGTTCTTCATCTAAACGACCAATTTGCTGTTTTTGTGTGTCAAAGCTATTGGAATTCAGCGCAATTAACTTGACTCCTGGTAATAATTCGCACGAATAATAGAGTTTTTCAGTATTTTCATAGCCGAACTTGCGATAATATTGGGGAAAATCTTTGAATGCGATTGATTGACTGTCGGCTTCGATGACTGGTACATCATGATTACCAGGAATTACATAAGTTGGAAATGGCAGCTTTTCTAAACGTTGTTGTAACCAAGTATGATTTTCAGGTTCTCCATGTTGAGTTAAATCTCCTGGAAGTAGCAGAAAGTCTAAATCGAGTTGTGTTAAGTGTTCGAGTACGCTTTCAAACGCTGGAATACTGACTTCTACTAAATGAAAACGGCTAGGATGGTTCCAAATGGTGTGAGGAAGTGCAATGTGCAAGTCACTGACTACGGCAAATCGAAAGTTCGGAGTCATTGGACAAAAGTTAATTTTATGATTGTTGTTTAATAAGGGCTTTGCACAAAGTATACCTCTAATATTTCAAAGTGGCGATCGCACTATTTTGAATAGTTAGGAGTTTAGAAGTTAGGAGTTAGGAGTTAGGAGTTAGGAATTAATAAATACCAATGCCCAATGTCCCATTCCCATTACCCATTCATTACCCAATATACAAATATGGTTCGTGTTCGAGTTCGTCAGCATGTCAATCCACTAGCAAATAAATATCAAAAACCTATTAACCCGGTTGACTGGGAAAAAATATATACAAAACTAAATCAACCGTTACATTTAGATATTGGTTGTGCGAAGGGGAAATTTACCCTACAAATGGCAGAATTGGAACCAAGTTGGAATTTTTTGGGGTTAGAAATTCGTGAAACATTAGTAATTGATGCGAATAGAATACGTGATGAACAAGGATTGACAAATTTACATTATTTATACTGCAATGCGAATAATTCATTACAACCCATATTATCGGGAATCCCCGCAGGTTTATTACAGCGAGTCTCGATCCAATTTCCCGATCCTTGGTTTAAAAATCGTCACGCAAAAAGACGTGTAGTGCAACCTGAATTAGTCGCAGAATTAGCAGAATATCTTGTACCTGGAGGAATTGTTTTTTTACAATCTGATATAAAATTTGTTGCTGATGAGATGCGATCGCGGTTTTTTGAAAATCCTATATTTAAAATTCAAGGTAGTAGTGAGTGGTTAGCAGAAAACCCTTTGGAAGTGCCAACAGAACGGGAAATTGGGACTCAAAATAAAGGTGAACCTGTATATCGGGTTGTTTTTGAAAAAGCGCTATAATCTCGCGTCATAATATATGTATATATAGAAAAATCCAGTAGAATCCAAAATCGTGAGTTTTTGAAGATGCAAACAATATTACAACCCCAGAAAAAAAAGTATACTTCTGAAGAATACCTCGCACTTGAAGAAAAAGCGGAGTTTCGGAGTGAGTACCATGATGGAGAAATTATACCAATGACAGGTGGATCGATTAATCACAACTCTATTATTATTAATTTGTGTGCTTACCTGAAGCTTACATTACGTGGAAAAAATTATAAGTTATTTGCCAGCGATTTACGGGTATGGATGAATCGTTATCAAAGATATGTTTATCCGGATGTATTTATAATTCAAGGAACACCTGTTTTACACGAAAATCGTACCGATACAATCACAAATCCACGTTTAATAGTCGAAGTATTATCAAAATCAACCCAACAATATGACCATACAGAAAAGTTCCGCTATTATCGTTCAATTCCCGATTTTCAAGAATATCTATTAATTAATCAATACGAAATATCAGTAGAACATTACATCAAAACAGGTGAGAAAGAGTGGATATTACGAGAATATGAAAATATGAATGAAGTAATTCAGCTTTCCTCAATTGATGTTGAAATTACTCTAAATGATATATATGAAGGTGTTGATTTCGAGCTAGAGCCAAAAGCTGAGTCCGTAAGTGAGCATCAAGACGAATAAATATTACAACAAAATCGCTAGTATTCTATGTATAAGTGGGTCGTGAGTTGAGAAGAGTAAATTTCGCAAAGTCATGCAGATTGCGATCGCAAATGATGCTCTTTTGTATTTAATACTTAATAATGTAAGTAGTAATGAGTCCTACAACCTATATATAGATTACTTTTAGCTGTTTAAGAATATAAAACACTTCAAATTAATAGCATTTTTTATACCTTTGATTTATATTGATTCGAGTTTTTACTTAGATAATATATTCTGAGAAAAGTTAGATTTGTTGGTTCTAATTGATGAGAGAATATTAGTTTAAGCGTTACGGAAATTAAAGATTACTCATCATGGCTCATATTCAATTTTCTAAAGGTATCACTGAAGAAATTGCTCCCGATGTACGTCTAACGCGATCGCGTAGTGGGCAAAGTGGAACAGCTACGTTTATTTTCAAGAATCCCAGAGCTTTGGATAGTACCAGTACAGAAGAAATTACGGGGATGTATCTGATTGACGAAGAGGGAGAAATTGTTACCCGTGAAGTCAAAGGAAAATTTGTGAATGGGAAAGCAGATGCTTTAGAAGCTCTGCTAATTATGAAGTCTGAGGAAGAATGGGAGAGGTTTATGCGGTTTATGGAACGTTACGCAGAAGAAAAAGGCTTAGAATTTGGTAAATCCTAGTTTAGTTAGGAGTTAGGAGTTGGAAGTGATGAATTAAGAGTTTTAAATCCTTTGTAATAATACCCGTTAGCCTCATTCCTTCTCAATCGAGTTAGAAATTAATAAGCTGTCAAACATTTAATTTGCATATTAATTAATGTTAATGACCTGATTTTTATAACTTCTAACTTCTAATTTATAACTTTTAACTCCTAACTCTCAACTCCTAATGTCTTATCTTCCCCATCCAAATTCATCGGAAAGAACAATTAACTGTGCAATTATTACCATTAGTGATACACGCACATTTGAAACAGATAAAAGTGGTCAATTAATTCGTGAATTGTTGGTTAATTCTAAGCATGTTATTCCTGCTTACGCAATTATTAAAGATGAACCTGTTGAAATCGAAGCAGAAATACAAATATTAAAAAAACGTGTGGATGTAGATGTAATTATTCTCAATGGTGGTACGGGAATTGCTCCGAGAGATACAACCTATGATGCAATTGAGAAATTATTAGAAAAGATATTACCTGGGTTTGGCGAAATATTTAGGTTTTTAAGTTATCAAGAAATTGGTTCACGTGCGATCGCATCTCGTGCGGTTGCTGGGGTATATGGGAATAAATTAATTTTCTCGCTTCCCGGTTCAAGTAATGCGGTACATTTAGCGATGGAAAAATTGATTTTACCTGAATTAGTTCATTTAGTCGGGCAGTTGAAAAAATAATCTAGAGACGTGATATCTCACGTCTCTCTAAAATTCGGCTACATTACAGTACGCTAGTCACAAGAACGTAAAATTAAAATTCCCAATTATGGTCTGGGTCATCAAGGGCAGTTCTAACTGATGCCAAGTCAGTAAGGTCTTTAAAAGGACTAGACTTCGCAATTTCTGTAATTGAATGCAGAACTACATTTAATTGGTTGTTATCACGATTTGCGATCGCATTATCAACTTTTTCAAATAAGAAGCGAAAGTTTTGAGAACGTTCATCAAATGATAGCTCAAGATACTTTATTAAAGCATCACGCTGCGCTTCAATTTGAGTGACAGTTGTTTTTTCCCAAGCTTCAATACCACGTCTTTTTGTACGTTCTTCTTCTGCAACTATTTTGTATTCGGCATAAGCTTCAACAATAGTATGTAAAGATTGAGAGGCATCTGTACCTACACTTAATACTTCTACAGGAACTTTTTTTGCATTCATATTTATTTACCTGGTAGAGTGCGATATTTTTCTAATATTGGTACTGTGCCTAAGTTCAACTTAGCTTCATTATCTAAAATAGGTGTTTTCAAAATTTCTACTAATCCCTTTATTAAGAGAGCTACTTGTTGAAATTGTTCGGCATCTCTTTTGGGATCAAAAGTTTTATGACGTTTCCTAAGGAACTCCGGCACACCTGAGTGTTCTTTTCCAGGATTAATAGCATTGAAAAGGTACTTCACCAGCTTTGGAACCGCTATATATTCAAGTTCATCAAGACCTAAAACTGCCCTATTATTAAGAGATTCAAAAATTTCTCTCAGTTCAGTGATGCGTCGCTTAACTTGTTGTGAATAATCTTTAGTAGCATTTATTTCTGTGACTGCTTTGTTAACTTTAGCTTGATATTCACGTGCTTTTGTCATTGCTTTTTCACCTTCACTAGCAGCAAAAAAGCCACCAATTGCTAAAGCTGGAAGAACTGTAATACCACCTAAAACGATAGTACCAAGAGCCATTCCACCACCACCAGCCGCGATCGCTCCACCACCAAACCATGCCAAGGTAGCATTCCAAGCTGCTGCACCACTAAGGCTAGAAATTGCTGTTCCGGTACTTGCTGCTCCTATGGAAGTAGCAACTCCGATCGCACCACCGTAACTAGCAGCAGCAGCACCAGCAGCTTTAGCTCCTTCCATGAAATATTGTTCTGCTCCTATTGCCGCAGCTTTACACTCTTTAAGTTGCTGAACGGAAAAGTCCATTCCTTCTAAAAATCGCTTTTCACTTTCGGAAGCTTTTCTACCAGTACGCTCAAGAAATTCTACAAAGCGCTTAATCGTGTCTCTTATTATATTAAGTTGGATTTCTCCGTATTCTTCTGCTAGCTTATTTGTTTCTGCTTCCTCTATTTTTAATTGTTTTAAAGCGTATTCATATCGCTCTTGAGCAGCTTTCGCAAGCTCATTAGCTTTCTGCCCAGGGTAAAATGAAACCATGATGATACTCCTTGGAGGGATTTAAAAAAGTTTTCTTTTTTATACTGAGTTAATAAACTTACTATTGCAAGTAATTACCTCAAAAACTATTTTGTTGATATTTGGTTGTAAATAGACTTTTTAAATTTATTATCTACGTATAAAAACGCATTTAACTAATTATCTATGTCTATATTTAGACTATATAAATGATTATTAACAATCGGGAACTAACAAACACTAGTAATAAAACTAGGATATGATTAGGAAAAATTTTGACAACTGACCTGTAATGACTTCTAGCAACGAGCAATTCATCCAAGCAGCAAGGCAATGGGACTTAGAAACGTTGTATATAGACTTAGCATCTGCAAAGGGAAAGCGTCTCACCCCAGTAGAAAAGTTGCACTTGCAGGGGTTACTTTGTGGTTTTAGTCCAGTAGAGATTGCAGATAAATTAAAAAAAAGTGCTAGAGGTGTTGGTGTTGACCTCTGTAAAACTTTATATGTCTATGTTAAAAATCTGGTAGATAAATCCGATGAAAATGTAGAAAACTGGAGAGATATTACAGAATGGCTGGAAGAAGCAGGATATAAAACACAGAAATATTTTGAAGCTGATAATGCTGATAATTTGCCTTTAAAGATTATTGTAAATAAGGCAAATATAAATCTTGAAAATAATAATTTAATCATAGATTTAAATATACGAATAGTTGCTCCCTCTCATACGGAAGCAATGGTTATAGAAGATAAAGATATACAGAATGGAAAAGTTGAAATGTAGTGATTTATTTCAATCTAAAAGCAACAGAAAATACAGATGGTAAAACTTTACTATAGAGGAATGGCAGAGGAAAATAGTAAACCCAAAGTAGGACGTAGCGCTAGACTATTAGGAATTAGACCAGGTATTGATATTGATGTTGAGCAAGTACCCGAAGGCTGGTTAGATGAAGAAGGATATTTATTACCAGAATTGGAACGCCAATCTACTAGTGAAATTGTGATGGTTGTCATTAGAAATACAAAAGGAATGTCCACTTCACTTTCTATTGAAAGTTTGCCATCATTTCGCAAACCCCCAAAATTTGGAGGTACAGGAAAAGACTCTTTATGGCAAATTGAAGATAGCAAAATTTGTGGAGATATTGAAGCAATACAGGATAGTTCTACTCACGTTAGCATTATGCCAAGAAGTACAATGCTCTTAGACAAGTATGAAACTGCTTTGATGAATACCCAAGAAGATTGGGAAATGGTTTAACTGGTCGATACTTTAAATAGGAGAACTGTAATGGCATGGATATTTAGTTTATCTGCTGAATGTGGCTCCAAGCAAGAAGACGCAGAAAAATTTGCACAATATTTTGATAATATCTTACTGACTCTTTCCAATGGCACTCAGTCACAGTGTCAAGTAAATGTTTTTCAAGATATTGAAGAAAACTGGTGGTGTCGGGTTTATCCAAATAATATCAGTGAAGTTGGAGTTGATACAGCAGAAAGTGCTTATTTAATGACAGAAATTGGTATCTTACTTTATAAGTATTTGCGTGAGTCTCCTAGTTTTCGCTATGCTTTGGTAGGAATAGAAGTCGATGAGTTTAGAACTTATAATGAGTTGCGAGAAGAATTACCCAATTTAAGTTTTCCTGGTTTAGTAATAGCTGAAAGTGTTTGGAATCATACTTTTTCATCCGAGTATTTTCGACCTTTTCGCTTGGGGTATCTTTGGAAACCCTACGAAGGAGAAGTTTATAAACCACTAATAGCATCCTCAGATTTAAAGAATAAGTTGAATGAATTGTTGAGTGTATAATTTTGGAATTGCGATCGTATTGTAAATTATTACTTATTGACCCAACAATAAAAACTATGTCCAGTCTTCTATTTGTAAACTCGTAATTTTTCCAAAATCTTTTTGATTTCGAGTTAATAAAACCGCTTGTTTTACCAGTGCGATCGCAATTATTACCTCTCCTCACCTAAAATTACTTATAGCTATTTTTAGCTATAATCAATAGACTAAAAGGGTAATATCATATGAAATGGCGAGTAATTCTCGAACCCGATCCAGAAACAGGTGAATGGGCTGTTTGGTGTCCTGAGTTACCTGGTTGTACCTCAGCAGGGGAAACTGAAGAAGAAGCTTTAGAAAATATCCGCGAGGCTATTCAACTTTATCTTGAAACCGATCAAATTCAATTACCACTAGGGACAATATCCCGTGAGGTAACAGTGGGATGACTCGTACACGACGGATGAATGCGGATGAGGTTGAGAGAATTTTAAAAGACTACGGATTTGAGTTAGTTTCTCAAAAAGGTAGTCATCGTAAATGGCGAAATGTCGATCGTCAACTTCAAGTGATTGTGGCATATCACAAAGGTCGTAATTTACCAATTGGAACTTTGCGTAACATAATGATAGGTGCCAATATTCCTGAAGCTGAGTGGAAAACTGATTAATTTAACAGTGAAAGAAATGTTGGAGTTTCTTTAAAATAGAAATTTTTTTACAATGTGTTGATTTTGTCTTGGTTTATTTACAGCAGATTTTCAGATAAATGAATGTACACTAGTAAAACCTAGCAAAATGTAGAGATGCAAATCTTGCCAAGAAGAGGAGTTGCAGGGGATACTCTCTGATGTCAAGTCTCTTTATATTCAATAAAAATGCAAACTGCTTTATCTTGTTGCCATTGCGAGAATGGTTGATAGGGGAACTTTAGCAAAATAATCGCGTTGAAATTGTTCTTCTTTGACTGCAATCAGAAATTGTTGAAGTGAAAATTCTGCTTGTTGAAAATTTGGTTTGCAATCGGAATCTTCAATAAAAACTAACAAGCAATATTCCGGAGTCGTCACTGTATCATTACGTAATGTTGCTCTTATCCCTAAATAAGGTAAAACTTTTAAACCTAAATGTAGAGTTAGATCGCCAATACCAATTTTCTCCCGTAACTGCACACGGGTAACAGCTTGTTCAGTACGTGCGAGATATTTTCCCAAACCAGCTAAATTCCGCCAAATCTCTTGTGCTGGTTGATGTTCCGGTTTCTTCCAAGCTAGGGCTAGGGGTTTCTTTTGGTGATGCGATCGCTTAATCCAAATCCTGATTTCATCCCAACTTGTAGGTATTTGATTTAGATAAAGTGGGGGAATTGAAGTGGGAAGTGATGGAAATTCTGATAAATTTCGCCAATCCAAGGCAAATTTATTATTTAATTGATTATTTATAGACAAGCTATTTAAAATATCAAAATTATTTTCATCTATATCTATTAAACCCTGAGCAGAACGCACCGCAATCAAACGAATTTCATAGCGTTTTTTAAAACTATTAAAATCAATTTCCGCAATACAATCACATCTTCCCATCGGTAACTCTTCCTTATAATGTCCCCACCAAATCCCCGGAAAAGGATTTTTTGTTGACTCATCGCAAATATTAAATTCAGTTTTGATATACTGTATCTTTTTCCCTTTAGAATCCTGTTGATTGCGATGCCAAGAATTCTCAAACCAGCAATTTTGAATTAATAATTTTGGCGCAGGATTCCCCATCCCACAAGGTTCCAGCAATTTAAACTCTAAAAATAATTCTTTCCCCAAATCTGCAACCTTCACCGTAATATCCGCTTGCACAGTCGGTACAAGTGATATACCCCCAGATGTGCGACGCAACTGTTGATTAATTGCTTGGGTAAAAATAGGAATATTCTCCACAGGGATACTCAAACCAGCAGCAAACGGATGTCCCCCAAACCTATGTAATAAATGCGCTTGTTCCTTCACTAATTGATACAAATCGACAGAATTTATCGATCGCGCAGAACCACGAGCTAAAAGGGGAGTTGTGGAAGACAAAGAAGAAATTCCCATTTCCTGCCCTTCTCTTTCCTCTAAGGATTGTTCCGTACTTAAAAGAATTGTGGGTCTTCCTGTCTCCTGTGCTACTTGACCAGCAACCAACCCTAAAACCCCAGCCGACCATTGTAGGTCTGCTAAAACGATGACACTAGTGGTTGATAAATCGAGTTGAGAAACCTTATAATTAACTTGCTGGGCAATATCCTTCTGTAAAGACTTGCGTCGTGAATTAGCAAGTTCGGCTTCCTCAGCCAGCTTATGAACTAACTCTAAATCGCGGCTAGTAAGTAATTCCACACAAAACCTTGCGTCACCTTGGATACGGCTCACAGCATTAATTCTTGGTCCCAAACCAAAGGAAATATCAGTTGGGCGATCGCCACTTTTCTGGCACAATTCTAATAGTCTTCCCAATCCTGGACGACGACGTAATGTCGGGGGTTGTTGGAAGTCTGACTGCAAACGTTGAATTCCCCGTTGCGCTAAATAACGGCAATCTCCACTCAGTTGTACCAAGTCTGCAATTAAGCCAACAGCAACCAAATCAAGTAAATCCTCAAGCGGTTCTTGGGGAATATTCGGTAAAGCTTCATAAAGCGCTTCTACAAGCTTATAAGCTACCGCTACCCCGCTCAGATGATACAAAGGATGTTCCTTAGCTAAATAGCGAGGATTAATGATTGCCGCAACAGGAGGTCTAACTGATGGTAATGTATGGTGGTCAGTGACAATAACATCAATACCCAATTTGTTCGCGTAAATAATTTCATCGATATTGGTACTACCCGTATCGCAAGTAACTATTAACTTACATCCCAGTTTTGCTAAATTATCAATTCCTGGCAAATTCAACCCGTGGGATTCCGTCATCCGATTGGGAATGTAATAACTCAAGCTGGTATTTTGCGGGAAAAACTGCCCTAAACCATCCCAAAGCACAGATGTTGAAGTAATCCCATCAGCATCGAAATCACCCCAAATCGCCACCTTTTCATTCTTTTCCCTGGCAACTTCCAACCTTGCCACAGCCAACCGCATTTCTTCCCCAAACTCCAATGCGTTAGCTGGTTGATATACTTTAAAATTGACAAAAGCTTCTAGTTGTGCAGGGTTACGAATACCACGCTGCCATAACAACTGTGCAGCAAAATAACCCCGCGAATTGGGAGTGTGACGTTTCACAGCTTCCAGAAACCACTCAGGAGGTTGTTCTGCTGCAACTAAATTCCATTGTTGTTCCATATTTAATCGGGGATATTAAAAATAAATATTTATCAAATTAATAATACACATGTTCCTATCACTAGTTAAATTGTAGCAGCGAGAAATTACCCGTGAACAAGTCCAATACAAGTAAGCTTCTCCAATTACTCTTCCTCTCCGCGCCTCTGCGTGAGCTAAACTTATACCTATGAGCAACATCTAAAATTCATTCATCAGAATTAGAAGATTCATTCACAAGCGGATTGAGAATCACCTCATTAGCAGCAGCATCAGCTTTTCCCGCACGGATATTTGGATTGCGACGACTGCGTTGAGTAAAGCGACGATACCCAGCACGTTCGGCTTTTTGAAATTCATACTCGATTAATCTACCGTAATGCTCGTGTTGGCTGAGATTCATCGATAAAAACACATGTTCACGGGTATTCCCAAAACCCTTACGGCTAAAGAACTTTATCGCTGGGACATTAGCAGGATCGGTATCCACCAACATAAACCTTGCCCCATCCTCAATCATCCGTGCGATCGCTTTATCAACCAGCTTATCAGCAACACCCTGACGCTGACATTTGGGGTTCACTCCCAACCACAATATATAACCATAAGTTAAAGAAGCTTTAGTAATAATTGTGCCTAAAATAAAACCCGCAAGTTCCCCATCAATCTCCGCAACCAGGCAATATTCAGGGTCAGTATTATAAAGACCAATTACCTCCCACTCATCCCAAGTTCTGTATAAATACGGATATAATTCATTCGTAAATAACTCTTCCCCCAAATGATAGATAGGGGCAATATCATCAATTCCCAACTCACGGACAAAAACCGCATCATTATCATCAAACTGCATAAAATATTACTCAACACCCATCCCACAATAAACAATTTTGGGATAATTTTTTAATCGGAATGTCTTACTTATAAACTGACTTCTTCAATCGTAGCAAGGTGGAGTAAAGTACTATCCACTCCTAAAGATGGAATATGATTTGTAGAAGTTTCATCGACAAATGCGTATATGCGATTGCAACGTACAGCAAACTGACAAGATTCACAGACTTTACTGCCTTCAGAAACCTGCGAAAATTCTGTACCTTGATAATATTCAGCTAACCATTGTGTTAATTTGCTCAACAATTGATTTAATCTCTTCTTAGTTTGTTCATGTTGTGCAGTACTATAACTAAACTTAATATTTTCTGGCTTACCTTCTGGTTGAACAAACCAATAAGTCATCGAAATATTTTCAGGTGCATACTGACTAGTTTCCGCCAAAATATACAGATAAAGTTGTGTTTGCCAGTTTCTTTCTAGAGAGCGTTTATTAGGTGGTTTAGGATAGGTTTTCCAATCGAGGATTTGCGCTTGGTGATTATCCGCAATCAATAAATCATAAATAACCGTCAATAAATAATTTTCGACTTGCAAAGTGCGGTACTGTTCACTTTCCTTAAAAGATTCATTACCAGCAGGTTCTAATATTTCTGGTGCAACTTCCGCAAATCCCTTCATCCAACTGTGTAACTGTGCATCTGCTTCCAAAAAACTATTAATCGGTAAACCAATTTCTCGCTGCTGCATCAACAAGTGGAAATGACTTCCCAAAAGTTGTTTTTCTTCATGTTGCGGGTCTGTGGGAGAATAAAGTTGTTCCAAAAAAGCATGTTGAAACTGACGTGGACACTTTTCCAGAATCTTCAATTGTCCCTGTGAAAGTCTGATTAAGTAAGTTTCATCAAATAGCATAACAAGAGATTACAGAATAGATAGAACTATAAAAAGAATATTCTCTTAAATTGTAGCTTTTCAAATTATGTTAAAACCGAATCATACCAATAAAATATGACCTATCCCTTGGGGGAGAGGCTTAAAACCTCCGATTTTCCTTATATTACTCTTATCCCTCCCTTCTTAGGGCAGGAGGGACGATTTTTGCACAGCAACAATCAGGGAGAGGTTCCATTATTGTTTCCTTAAGCTTTCCCTACTCATAACTGCCCTCATCCCCTAATAAGCTGGTTTTCGTCCACTAACAAGAAATATAGTAGTTTGATGTTGAAAACGTCCAGCAACCTCTGCCCGCTTTAAATCATCAAGCCAACCTTTTCCCTCTATTTCTGATACTATACCTTTAGTAATAGCAAGGTTGATATATTTATTAATCAGTTGTTTTTCTCCGCGATCGCCAATTTTTTTGACCACCGAAGATATGACAACAACATTAATATCTACGAGTTGCAAACGCTCAAATAGTAAAGAAATTAACATCCCAATCCGAGGACTACGGAAATATTCACAGTGACAGCGAACCAATTTGCGTGTCAAGACGGGTTTGCTTCCCTTAATGGTAATACTTCCATAATCTGGTTCAGCTGCCACTATATTAGCTCCTGGCTTGGCAACACGCACCATTTCCGCGATCGCTTGCTGGGGATTATCTAAATGCTGCAATAAACGTTCTGCTCGACAACCATCAAAGCTGTTGTCAGGAAATGGCAAATTTTCAGCATCTCCAAAATGATATTCAACTGGTAATCCTAATCCTTTCGCTCGCTTCTTTGCCTCTGTAATCATGGTGTTGCTAAAATCAACCCCAACAACTTTTCCACGTTTACCAACCAACTGAGCAACTACTAAGGAATCATTCCCCGCTCCACAGCCAATATCGACAATGCGATCGCCTAAATTGACATCTAGCAATTCCACCATTCTAGACTTGATCGATTGCCAAAATTTACCAGCACCGATTTCATCCATTCGTTGCACACATTCCATCGGTTCTGGTGTGCGATCGATATGACTATAAGCTGACTCGGTGAGAAATGCTTGGCTATCCATTCAGTTAAACGTCAATTATACACCACCCAAATCATTTACCCAAAAAAACAGCAGTAGCACCATAATATGGTTCGCAATCAACAACACTGTAGGGGCAAACTATATACTTACCAACACTATCACGCGAAGGGTGGGGAGACCTTTCAGGTAAGCGCAAAGCGCAGGCTTCGCCAACGCC
>NZ_NTFS01000156.1 GCF_002289455.1 Brunnivagina elsteri CCALA 953 | reverse complement strand
GCGATCGCAGTTTCTTTGCTTCCTATTTTTTGATTATCATTTTTTTTAATAGGGCAATTTATTTCTTGGTAGTCCCTTAGGTTAGCGTAACTGCACCTTGAAAATTAAATATAGTAAAGCTTCTACAGCGAGCGATTGCAATTACAAATAATCCCTATTAGGGATTGAAACGACTGCTTACGAGGCTGAGTTTAGCCGTGCTGGATTGCAATTACAAATAATCCCTATTAGGGATTGAAACTCAAATTAAAAACCCAGACAGCAAAAGCCCTGCTTATATTGCAATTACAAATAATCCCTATTAGGGATTGAAACGAGCGATCGCGGCTTCCATTATTCGATCTCCTGAGATTGCAATTACAAATAATCCCTATTAGGGATTGAAACCTATATTCCACCAATCCAATAACTCAAACTTGCCATACAAAAATTGCAATTACAAATAATCCCTATTAGGGATTGAAACGAGTTTTAAATGCTTCATTAAAAATATCACTGACTATTGCAATTACAAATAATCCCTATTAGGGATTGAAACTTCGGACTTGCTGGTACGTATGCCCAGGCTATATCGATTGCAATTACAAATAATCCCTATTAGGGATTGAAAGCAGATTAATGACGCAGTACGATCGCACTCACAGAAAGCTCACTAAAAAGCATGTGGCTAAATTTCCGATAAACAAGTAGAAACACTCAGGGCATTTCTTCCGCAAAATCATGATATTACCTATAGGGGAAGCACGAAACCGCCAGCTAGATTAAAACTGAAAGCAGCGAAATTATATTGCCACCAATAAAATAAAACAGATAAAATCCAGACTATTGCGATCGCAAATCACATGAAAGATGGGAACAGGAATAACTTAACTTACGGAATATAGGCTGTATATTAGGCAAGTCGAGACTTCTAATTTACACTTGAATAACTATGGAGCGTCATATTTTCAACGAGCAGGGGTTAACGGAGGAAGAAGCTAAAAAGCGACGTGCAGAGGGTTTGGGCAATAATGTCTGTCTGCAAACGAGTCGCTCTTATGGTCAAATTCTCAACGAAAATATATTTAATTTTATTAATATTGTTTTCTTTGTGATTAGCGCTGTCATGATTCTGCTACGCCGCTATAGTGATGCTTTCCTTGTTGTGGTGATTATTTTTAGCGGTGTTATTATTGCTGTTCTTCAAGAAATTTCGGCAAAGCGCAAATTAGACGAAATCGCTTTACTCAATCGTCCTCAAGCTACTGTGATTCGTGAAGGTAAAAAGCGTGACATTGACCCCAGTGAAATCGTTCAGGGAGATATTCTCGTTGCCACTGTAGGAGACCAAATTTTAGTTGATGGCATTGTTGTTGGGAATGGACGGATTGATATTGATGAGTCATTACTAACTGGGGAATCTGATTTAATCTCTAAAGTAGAAAATGATACACTTTATTCGGGGACTGCCTGCGTAACGGGAAGCGCTTGTTTTGAAGCGACAAAAGTAGGAACGGAAACGGTAGCTTATAAGTTAACTTCTGGTGCTAAGGCTTTTCGCCATGTTCATACACCTTTACAACAAGAAATTAACTTAGTCATTCGGATTTTATTACTACTTGCTTGTTTTTTGTGGATTTTGGTGGGTATTAGCTTTACTAGTCGTTCTTACACTTTAGCGGATATTGTCCAACATGCTGCTGTGGTAGCTGGTTTGGTTCCTAGTGGGTTGTTGATTGCGATTACTTTGGCATATGGAACCGCAGCTGTGAGGATGTTGGGACAGGATGTATTAATTCAACAAGCGAATGCAGTGGAATCACTGAGCCATGTGAATGTACTTTGTTTGGATAAAACAGGGACATTAACGAGTAATCAAATGAGATTACAGCAAATTTATCCAATTGGAATTACAGAGGTAGAACTGCGGCAGAAGTTGGGAGATTATGTAGCAAATACTACTGCACCAAATAAAACTAGTGATGCGATCGCGTCTGTATGTAGTGGTAAAACCCGTTCTGTGAAAGCCGAAATCCTCTTTTCCTCTGCTCGAAAATGGAGTGCGATCGCTTTTGATGATTTTCCCAATACTGGTGTTTATGTTTTAGGCGCACCGGAGATATTAGCAAAATCTGTACCACTTTCGCAAGAGGCTAATATTTTTATTGAGGAAGGATTTAAACAAGGTTTGCGGGTTTTGTTGTTTGCTTATACGGCAGATATTCATGTCATTAGTAACGAATCTGAAAGTGCGATCGTACCTGAGTCGTTGATTCCCTTGGGAATAATCCATTTTAGTGATGAATTACGTCCAAATGTTACGGATACTTTACATACATTTAGGAAAGCGGGAATTAACCTGAAAATCATTTCTGGAGACAATCCAGATACGGTAGCAGCAATAGCAAAACAAGCTGGTTTGAGTGATGATATCCAGTTAGTTTCCGGTTTTGAATTAGCGATAATGGATGATATGCAATTTGCCCAGGTTGCTGATGATTGTACTATTTTTGGACGAATTACACCAGAACAAAAGGCAAGATTAGTCAAGACATTACGGGAACAAGGTAATTATGTTGCCATGATTGGTGATGGGGTAAATGATATTCTTTCCCTCAAACAAGCATCATTGGGAATTGCAATGGAAAGCGGTAGTAAAGCAACTAGAGGTGTCGCTGATATTATCTTACTTAAAGACTCTTTTGCTGCGCTACCATTTGCTTTTTTAGAGGGGCAAAGAATCCGGAATGGGATTAGGGATTCCCTGGCATTATTTATAGTTAGAGTATTTTGTGTTGCCTTATTAATTTTCTCTACGGGAATGGTTGCCGATAGTTTTCCATTAATTAATAAACATAGTGCATTATTAGCAATGTTTGGTGTGGGATTACCAACAGCAGTATTTCCAATTTGGGCAAAAGCTGGAGAAGTTCAAAAACACAAAAGTATGGTGCGTTCTTTGTTACATTTTACAGTACCAGCAACATTAACTATGACTTTAGTTGCACTTTTGGTATATTTACTTTATTTAGTTAGAGCAATCTTGGATTTACCACCAGGCAGGGAATTCAGCGAAGTTGACTATACCCTTCCCCGCACAGCTTTAGTAACAATTTTGGTTTTGTGTCATCTATTTTTATTACCTTTTCTCAAACCTCCAACCAGATTTTGGGTTGGTGCTGAACCTTTGAGTAAAGACTGGAGATATACAATTGCGACTTTAGTATTATTCGTCATATTTATGCTAACTCTTGCGATTCCTCCACTGCGAAATTTCTTTGAATTAGCACCATTAACTTGGCAAGATTGTTTATTTTTAGTGTTAGTTGCATTGGAATGGTGTTTAATTTTGCGAGTTATTTGGCGAACTAAATTTTTCAATCGTTTTTTGGGGATTGATTTAAATTAATTGACATGAATAAGAACATCATCAAAGAAGAAAAAGTGAGTAGCAAAACATCCGAATATCCTGTGGGATTATGGGAAATTATTTTCATTATTATGGGAGCATTGGGATTAGTTGGTACTGCCATGATTGGATTGGGTAGCAAAGTCATAAAAAACATGTTTACACCAACCAGAGTAGAAGCGATCGCACGAAGTCTATTTGATTATCAAATACCTGGAGATTCTCAAGGGATAGTTGGTGTAAATTTCGGTTCTAAGAAAATTGCAATTATTAATAGTCGCAAAACTCCAGCAGAAATCTCACTTTTTATGAGTAAAGCACCTACCGAACAAATCAAAGATGAAGAATCATTAAAGTTAGATATTACACTCCAAGAAATCTATCAAGGTAGTTTTATCCCAACTTCTGAAAAAGTAGAAAACCAAGAATTATGCGGTAAATTAGTTCCCGTTTCTATTCAAGCAGGAAAACATATCCTTGGAGAGCAATCTCTACAACTTGATGCAATTAGATATATGGCAAAAATCACAGATAATGGAATTGAAAGAAGCGTTAATATCATTGCTAATGGAAAAAATGCCCAAGATAAAGCTGCAAAAGTCTTTAAATCCTTAGAATGCAAATTTGAATCATGAAACAAGAATTAATAGTTAGGAGTTATGAATTAGGAGTTAGAAGCGAAATAATGAGGATTTATTAATATACAATTTTTATAGGTTGGGGAGTCACTGCGTTGCGAGGGTAGCGCTAAATACATTTAAGTGTACTTTCAGCAGGGACGATAAGCGTATGAAAGAGGTATAAAGAAGGTGTTGAGAACACTTTTAGTTATTATTATAGGCTTCTTGCCGTCTCTGTTCTCGTTGTGGGTGATTCGTAAAGCCCAATGGCGAACTCGTGCCCGATTGCGACAAGCTGCTTCAAGTTTTGCTGAGGGAAGAAGAATACCGCAATCCCTTAGAACGTTAGAAGGTACTACTCGTTCTACATTGCTACAAGATTCCCTGGGAGAGACACAACGCGATCGCTATTATCTCGAAGGTGTGGGTTATCTGATTGGTGATATTAGCTGCCAGTTTAATGCCCGTTCTGGCTATATTCGCTGTGCTATAAACCCTAGTGGACCTTGTGAAGGTTGTCGTTTTTACGAATCACACAAATCGAATTGTAGCGAAAACAATATTTAAATTTGAATCTATCCTTCTATAGAAATTGATGCACTAATATTTTTCGGTAATAGGTATTTATCTAATTTTTGTCATTGGATTAATCTTAATTTCCTTAATATTTAAACGAGCTAGCTTCGTTTTGCTGTCCAATGTCGATCGGAATTTTGATAAATATCTACGTTTTCTAAACCTGCTTCATCAATTAAAATTTTGACTTCATTAATGCTTAGTGCTGCATGGAGAGAATCACGAAATAATTGTTTTTGATGTAAGTCATATTCCGAGCCAATACTATCAACCAATGCATTGAGTGTTTCCATATTAGCAGGTCTAAATAAATCACGGATAAAAATAGCACCATTCGGCTTCAGAACCCGCTTAATTTCCTCGAAAAAAGTTGATGGTTCGGGTAAATGATGGATTAGACTATTCGATACAATCAAATCAAATTCTCCATCGTGATAAGGTAAATTTTTAACGTCAACTAATTCAAAGCGAATTTGTTCTTGCAAATTAGTTTTTTGATTTGCTGTTTGATTAAGCACCTTTTGAAGGTTTTGTCGAGCAATCTCTAGCATACTTTCAGCCAAATCAACCGCAACAAATTTCCATTTTGGACGCATTTGAGCCATTATGAGTGGAATTCGACCGGGACCAGTGCCCGCATCTAATACTAAAATGGGGTGGTTTGATGCGATCGCGATCGCGTCATTGGCAAATGCAGTGTTTATATCATTAAAATCCATCCCATCATAGGCAACAGATTCTTCCCAAGTGTCCATTACTTCAGGTTCGAGGATTCTGTCCATAGTTTTGTAGTTTTATTAGTGGTTAATGGGTATTGGGGAATTATGAATATCCATATTTTAATATTTTATTCTGCGTGAGAGAAAATTACTTATTATGGGAACAATAGGAGTATCGCAAGATTTATAAGGGAGCATTTAATGTGGAAAGGGAATGGAATGAGGCAAACAATACGGTTCCTTTGCAAATACCGACAACACATATCAAAACGATAAAGCGTAGCACTATTATCCACGAATTTGACCATACTTCATCAACAGAAATACTAATTCCACAAGAACAAGACGATTATTTATCGGATGCATCACAGTTATTAGAGCGAGGAATTCAACAGCAACAAGCAGGTGAATTTGTTGCTGCGACAAAATCTCTACAGGAATCGCTGGCATTATTTCAGGCATTTGGGGATTTGCCACGACAAGCACAAAGCTTTAATAGTTTAGCGCTTGTTGCCTATAATTCAGGTGACTATAAAAGTGCTATCTCATATTCTCAGCAGTGTTTAAATTTAGTTGGGAATACATCAGATTTACGTTTACGATTACAAGCACTTTCCCATATTGGCAATTCATACCGCCATTTAGGAAACCAAGAGCAGGCTATTGAGTATCTTAATAACTGTTTAGATGTAGCCAGTTCCCAGGGAGATAAAAGGAGTCAGGTAGCAGCACTAAATAACTTGGGATTGGTATATAAAGCGCAGGGGGATTTACAAAAAGCGATCGCACTCAAGGAGCAAAGTCTAAAGCTAGTTCGTGAACTCCAAGATAATTGGGGGGAGGAACAGGTTTTAAAAAATTTAGGTAATACTTGGTATACTTTGGGCGATTATACGAAAGCGATCGCATACTATCAAGAATGTATGAAAATCTCTCGCATCCTCAAAAATCACCGTAATGCTGTTCAAGTACTCAAGAATTTAGGTAACGCATTTTACGCTGTAGGAGATTATCAACAAGCAATTCAATACTATGAAGAACGATTACAATTAGCTACTAAAATGGAAGATAACAACACTCAAGAACAATCATTACGCAGCTTGGGTGTTGCCTCTGAAGCTTTAGGAAATTATCCCAATGCAATTAATTATTATGAACAATGCTTAGAATTAGCAAAAGCAATAAAAGACTCGCGTAGGGAACAACAAGTATTATCTAGTCTCAAAGTCGCTTGCTATACCTTAGGTGATTATACCAAAGCAATGAAATATGAGCGGATGATTAATAAGGAATAGAGTGACGTACTCCACACACTCCCTTTCAGGTGAGTGTAGGCTTCTCAGCGACTCTTCTTTGAAGACATTGACTGAGCTTTAAGACCTTTTGCACTTTATTTAATCCGCGTTCCTAAGGGAACACCAATAAATAAATCCTCCAATATTGTAGGGGTGGGGTCTCCCCACCCTTACGTATGATAGGGTTGGTAAATATATGATTTGGAGATTTTATTTTCTGGAAGTCCCTAACTTCTTTGTTGGAGATATGCAAGTGCTTCAGAAGTTTCGACTTGAGGAAATTCTACGTAAAAATTACTGACACTAATAAATGCTTCTGGTGTAGCCAAAACTATAATGCTATTTGGTTGGTAAGGATGTAAAGTGTGAGAATTCTCTGAAGTATCAGAGGCTTCGCGATAAGTGGAGCCTAATGCCAAAGGCATATCGCAATTTTCTAGGGAAGTATCACCACAATTTTCCAACCAAGGAATTAAATTTGGTGGAGCTACCGGGGAACATATGATAATTTGTGCTGGTGCCAGGTTCTTCAATGCCATTGCCGCAACAGCTATTGTCATTCCCGTAGCAATACCGTCATCAACCAAAATCAGCGTTGCACCTTTTGGATTAACCGCTGGACAAAATGGCAGAAATTGTGATTCCAAAGATTTTGCTTTTGCGATCGCAATTTCCATTGCTTCATGACGCTGAATTAAATTTGGTAGAAAGCGAAACATTTTTTGGTCTGCCCACAACACTTTTCCTGAGGCAGTAACCGCACCAATTGCTAATTCTGAGTTTTTGGGGTGACTAATCTTTTTCGCTACCACCACGGTTAGCGGACAGCCCAATAAATCGGCAATCGGAGCCGCAACAGGTAAACCCCCACGGGGTAAAGCGTAAACAATCGGAACCGGATTGACTCCAAATTCCGTAAATTGCCCTTGTAAATAGCTTTGGATAACCTGGGCTAATTTTTTACCAGCTTGAGTTCGATCGATAAAAAGAGGGGCATCTGTCATTGCTCACCACCATTATCTCTAAGATGCCATTGCTTTTATCATGAATGATTTTTGCCCAATTTCACCAAAAAGTTTAAATACGGTAATTATTCTTTTGGGTTGAGTGTCTCTAGTAGGGGCAAACAACCGTTTGCCCTGATTTATATTCCATCCAATGTTTGCCCTGATTTATATTCCATCCAAAAAAGAAGTGCTGTAATTGCATTCTCTATATAGATTTTGGGGTTCTGTTTTCTTGTAGCATTTATAAATTTTTCCGGAATATCTGCAAAAAACTTCAGAAGATTCTGCTATACATGATAGTTGGCTAATATACAAAATGGCTTCAGATGATGAATAACAAAAGTTATCAACAACCCGTAGATAAGCTGTTGACTCTCGGATTAAATACGGGAACACAGCAACATGACTATATTGTTGAATTCGGTTTGACTTCACAGCACATACCCGATTTAATTAGGATGGGGTGCGATCGCGCTTTATTGAATGCTGATTCTGGTAGTCTAGATACATGGGCTGTTATTCATGCTTGGCTTGCATTAGGACAGTTGCGTACAGAGGATACCTTAGCGGAGCTTACCGCAGGTATCACGCCTTTAATCCAATTGTTCCATGAATTGGAAGATAATGATCTAGTCAGCGAAGAGTTTCCTAAGTTTTTTAGTAGTATTGGTACTGTGGCAATTTCTCCGCTTGCTTCTTATTTGGCTGATGAATCCCATAAGTTATTTTCGCGGGTAAATGCGATTAATAGTTTGGAAGAAATTGCCCAGAAGAATGAGAATGCACGAAATGATTGTATTTTAGTGCTGACTCAGCAATTGGAAAATTACAAAAATAATTCTCCTGAACTGAATGGTTTTATTGTTGCTGCGTTGATAAATTTGAAAGGGAAAAGTTCTGCTTCTGCGATTAAATTGGCATTTGCAGAAAACCAAGTTGCGGAAGATATTGTCGGTAGTTGGGAAGAAGTTAAAGAAAGCTTGGGTATTACTTCTGATGATGAGTTACAGAAGTTACAAGTCGATGCTTCAGAGGAAGTTATTGAGGTTGTAACATTTGCTATGCCAATGATAGAAATTCCAGTACCAATTTCTGCGGTTGATATTGAGACAGAAGCAAGAGTGAATTTTCCTGACATGAGATTGACAAGTGATTCAAATACCTCAAATAATTCCAGTGTTGAAATTAATACTGTTGAGGAATTGCCAATTGAGATACAAGATGTTATGGAAGTAAGTACAGACAATAGCGAAGAAGCGAATATTATTAATCATAGTTCATCAATTATAGAAGAAGTTTTAGAAGAAAATACTTCAAACTTTGATGTTATGCATGAAGTTGAAATGACGGTAGAGGAAGTAGAAGCAGAGGTTAATGTTGTGGAAGGAATAGGCAATTTACCAACCACAGATATCAATGATAATACTTCGACGACAGAAATTAGAGAAGACGCAAATTTTGTTGATACGAAATTAATAGAATTGAAAGAGAAAGAGGGAATTAGAGGTTTTGGAAAAGTTGGTAATATAAAAGACAAGGATAAGGATAAAGACAAGTCAAAGCAAAAGAAAAAGAAACGTAACTTTGTTGATTTGTAATTATCTGATGTTCAATCTCATTTTAATAAACTTATTTGAATAAAGCCTTCTTGATTCTTTAAAGAAGGGTAGATTTTATTACCATAAAGCACCTCAACTAAGATTGTGTATTTTCTCAAATCATATCGGTTCTTCCGTAGGTGTTATGCTCAACCTTAAACAATAATTCGGAATTTTCCTTTAATAGCAAGGCTTTTGGGCAGTTTTAATATTGATTTTATTCCAAAGGCTCAAATTCCAAGATTAAAAGCTATCTTTCTTGCCCAGCAAGGAATTTGAGCTATTTATAAGCGTTTTTAGCATAACAAGTAATGAAGAACCATCATATCTGAATTTAAAAGTATGAAAATCCGTGCTGAAAATCCCCAAGACTATTCGCAAATAGCTAAAGTGAATACGCTGGCATTTGGAAGAGAAAATGAAGCTAATTTAATTACAGAAATTCGTAATTCTAACTTTTATATTCCCGAACTTTCTTTAGTAGTTGAAATTGATAATACTGTAATTGCTCATATTATGTTCAGTTATATTCATCTAATAGGAGAAGAAAGATTACGAGTATTGAGTTTAGCTCCTGTCGCTGTGATTCCTGAGTTTCAGAAACAAGGTATTGGGAGTGCTTTAATTAGAAATGGTTTGGAAAAATCGGATGCAATGGGTGAAGTTTTAGCAATTGTTTTGGGTTATCCGTTGTTTTACAATCGCTTTGGTTTTGTACCATCAGTTATTTATGGTATTCAATCTCCCTTTAATGTTCCAGAAGATGTTTTTATGGTGAAAACTTTTAAAAATTTTCAACAAAATTATTATGGTGAAGTTGCTTATCCTCCGGCTTTTTTGCGAGTTTAAATCATTTTTGCAGTCAAACCGAACAAAGTAAGTGGAATATTTGATTTATCGCTAGTAGGTAAATAATTAAATTAGAGCTTCTATCCGCAAGCAAAAATGAATTATGCATTAGTATTTCGTCCACAAGTACGCGACGAATTAGATGAAACATTCAATTGGTATGAGAGTATGTTTGAAAAGTCGGACAAGGTATAAATTGTCATTCTGAGTGGAGTCTTACGGAACGTACGCGCTACGCGTTGCCGCAGGCTAGAATCTTGGTTTCATGCGTATATTGAGATGCTGAGTCCCAAGGGGACACGCTACGCGAACGTGCCTCAGCATGACATTTCGGGGTACTTTTCAAACATCCTCTGAAAGTCAACAATTAGGACTTGGTGATGAATTTTTAGATTGTGTTGACGAAACACTAAATCTTATTTGTCTACTTCCAGAAGCATATTCTGTTGTTTATCGTGATATTAGACGAGCAGTTGTAAAACGTTTTCCCTACGTTATCTACTATCGAATTGTATCGAGTCGAATAATTGTTACAGCAATTTTTCATGGCAGCAGAAATCCAAAAGAATGGCAAAAGCGAAGGTAAAAACACAGAATCTAAAATAGGCGATCGCATTACACATGACAGAAACAAAACCAAAAAAATTACCTTTTTTGGAATCTATTTGTTGGCAAATAGCAGATGTTTATAAATTAACGCAAGAAGAAATGTTAAGCAGCTACGAACGTGGTTGGCGATATCGCGTGGGTTCTATTGTGGAGCAGGCAAGATGCCTGCTAAACTAGATTAACGGGCAAGATGCCCATTCCACAAGAAATGTATTTTATTAATTGCTATTTGTTAAAGACTATTTTGGGTTTTCGCGTGGGTTAAGAAACCCGGTTTCAAGGTTTTATCGTTCTAATTGGAGATGTTTCGTTGGGCAGAAACCGGGTTTCTACAGGTTTCTGTAAAATAAAAAATATTATATTGATAAACTAATTCTCAGCAATAGAAGCAGAAATTACACCCATTTTCTCTAATAATCCAGCAACTTGTAAAATCTTTGCTTCATTATAAGGTGCTGCGATGATTTGTACACCCAAAGGTAAAGTATTTTCTGTTTGAATTGGAACCGATAAAACAGGTAAACCAATAAATGATAATGGTTGGGTAAATTGTCCTAAATATGGACGCACGAGAATTTCTTCAGCATCCAAAACCATTGTTTGTTGTCCAATGAAAGGTGCTGTAATTGGCGTTGTTGGAGCAATAATTACATCAACATTGGTAAAAATTTCCCTAACCTTATCCCGATACCATCTTCTAAAACGCTGCGCTTGAATATACCATTGACTGGGAATTAAAGCACCAGCCAAAAAGCGATCGCGTGTTGCTGGATCGAAATCTTGGGAGCGATCGCGCAATTTATCAAAATGTAAATTAGCTCCTTCTACGGCAGTAATTACAAACGCAGCAGCACGGGCACGATGGGCTTCAGGTATGGTAATGTGATTTTTGACGTTTAACGCATTTGCGACTTTTTGCACCGCTTCTAATGCTTCCAGTTCAGCTTTCTGTGCAAAATAATCACCTGCGATCGCAATTTTAATTCCATCAATGTGGTTGAGAGATGCGAAATTTCTCGTCTCTACAATTGGGCGTGTTGTGCAAATTGGATCGCGTTCGTCATAACCTTGTAAAATATCGAATGCGATCGCAGTATCTTCTACGGAACGAGCAAATGTGCCAATGTGATCGAAACTGCTGGAGAATAATGCGACACCAGCACGGGATAATCTGCCATAGGTGGGTTTGAAACCGTAGACACCACACAACGCAGCAGGAACGCGAATCGAACCGTTGGTATCGGAACCGAGTGTGAGGGGAACCAATCCCGCAGCAACGGCAGCAGCAGAACCCCCAGATGAACCTCCAGCGACTCGGTTGATGTCGTGGGGGTTGTGAGTAGCTCCGTAGTGGGAATTCTCTGTAACAAATCCGTATGCGTACTCGTCCATATTCAACGCACCAACGAGAATTGCACCAGCTTGTTTTAATTTTGCGATCGCAGTTGCATCTTGGGTTGCGATCGGGTTTTCTGCGTTAATTTTTGCCCCTGCAAGTGTGGTTAAACCTTGGATATCGAAGAGATTTTTGACAGCAAAGGGAACTCCAGCAAGTAAACCGGGATTTTTGCCTGCTGCGATTTCTGTATCTATTCTTTCTGCGTCGAGTAAAGCGGTTTCAGTTGCGATCGCGGTAAAGCAATTTAATTGTTTGTTTTGTGCTTGGATGTGTTCTAAAGTCGTGCGAATAACTTGCAGTGCGGAGATTTTACCCGTTTGAACTGCTTGTGCGATCGCTTTTGCGTTAGCTATATCTAAATTGTTGATATCTAAATTCATGGTTCAAAAATTGGTGCAACTTCAATTTCTTCTGGTAATTCAAAATCATTTACCAATTTTGCAATATTTTTAATCTTCTCAAAATTAGCTACAACCCCATCTTTATATTCTTCCCGTAAGTTCAAATCTACCAATAAAGCCATTTGCTCTACATAGATTTTTAAATCGATTTGTTGATTTTCGATTTTTTTATTTTCCATCTTTTTCAAATATCCCCAGGTAAATTAAATAAACCTTCTGCATCTGCTTCAAAATCAATCAAGTGATATACTGCATCCACATTTAGTTCACCATAAATATGTGGAAATAAGTCATTATCAGCAGATTCATATTTGATTTCAGCTTTAACTTTACTTTCATCAATATATAAAAGCATTAAACCAGTTTGATTTTTAAAGAATTTATTAGCTGTTCTGATGAGTTGCGATCGCGTTGAACAATGAATAAATCCTTCACTGTTTAGAGAATCAGCGCGATAGTGTCCCGCAAGTTTTGCATTTTCCCATTCTACCCGTTGGGTAATGTGATGAATCGTATTCATAATCGTTATTCCTATATTCTAAATACTGGATAGTTGGGATGTTTGGGATTAGGAATTAAACATTGATTTTTGCAATCTACTAATAAATCTAACGTTTTTAAAACAGTTTGACCGATTAAAACCTCATTTCCGGTAACTAAAGCTGCTTCTATTGTTTCTCTTTCTTGTATTTCAATAATTAAAGCTTCTGTTAATCCAATTTCTTCTTCTCTACCATCTGCATATTGTGCAGTTTGTTGACCACGAATTCTTAATCCCAGTTCTTGAACTATAGTCATTGGTAGAACCATTTTTACAGCACCAGTATCTACAAGTGCTTCTGTTTCAACTACGCGAAGTTGGTTTGGATTTAATAAACCATGACTAACTAAAGTTTCGTCAACTGCATTGGTTAAACCTCGTCCATTTTGAGAACTGGAGTTTTCCACGAAAATATATTATTGTGAATTTAGGGGTGTAGTTGAGAGTGAAGTAGTGATGCTTAAAGTAGAATGCGATTGCTCTCCATCAGAGTACCTCAATACTGAGAGAAGAAGCGTTGAAAGCAAATCATGCTCGTAGCCGTGAGCGTTTGATGGCTCTGTACGAGGTATCTAATGGAAAAAGTGCGACACAGGTAGGTAGAGAAACAGGACGTAACCCTCAAACAGTAATGGAGTGGGTACATCGTTACAATCAAGCAGGTATATCCGCACTGGAATATCAGCACACAGGTGGTCATCCCCCCTTTTTTCCCCAGAGATAAAGCAAGCAATCAATTCTGAGATTCGTCAAGCTTTAGAACGGGCAGCAACACCACCCCAACAAAGACAACAGAACCAAACACACTCATCCCGTTGGACATTAAAGCGTTTAGTTGCTTGGATTAACAATCAATTCAACCTAAAATGTTGCCGTGAGTCAGTACGTAAAACTCTCAAAGACCTAGGATTTTCGTGGAAAAAAGCACGTAAACTACTAAACAAAGCGAATACCAAAAAACGTGCAGAGTATCTTGAAAAACTCT
>NZ_NTFS01000155.1 GCF_002289455.1 Brunnivagina elsteri CCALA 953 | reverse complement strand
CCCTTTGTTGTTTGCGATCGCTTGGCAGAGAACAGAAAAATCAAGCTTAAAGCGCTGAAAACCATACCCCCTATTTTGATTTTTCTGTCAATGCGTAAGTCCTAGTATTAATTTTCATTGTCAGCCACAATCTAGTAAGAAGACAAGCAATATTCAGCAATATTGCAAAGCTTTGATAAAAAGTTGTCAGTTTACTAAATTTTGGTAATGGAAGTGTTTAAATGATTAGTAAACCAGGAAGCATAATAATTGCTTCCATTCAGTCAGACACCCATATAAATGCTTTGTTTGTCAATCATTTTTTGTCAAACTCAATGGCGCAAGAAAGTAAATAGCGATCGCGGGTCATTTTTCCCAAATCTAGCTATACTCGTGTTGCGGTGGTTAAAAACATACCTGTTGCCTAATTATCCTTTATGCATATATTTAAATCTAAGTTCCAATGGAATGAGTTAATCTGAGTGGTTTTGAGGCTAAAATTAACGATAGACCGATGTTACAGAGCGAGTAAGTGGAATAGACGGACGAGGTAGATGAATACACACACCTTTGATAATCATTATGTAACTTGCCCTATTTGCCAAAGGAATACCACGGCAAAACCGATTAAAACTTGCGTGGGACTATTTACTTGTCCGTATTGTCAAGAACGATTAGTCGTATCACAAAGTGGTAATTATGTTCGTGACCCGTTTATTTTTAGACAAATGATGATATCGTCGGCATTACGCCGTCAAAGTCGTCCTTTGGCTAGGATTCTCCGGGATTTTGTTTTGCTCAAACGTCCCGTATTAGCTTTCTTTTTGGGAAGTGCTATTGTATTTGGGATGATTACGACAACTGGGCAAAATACGAGTGGTGATAGTCCTAATTCTCAGCAGACTGAAAAAACGGACAAATTTATTGATAATAATCAAAAATAATTTTGGATATTATTTTGGGTGTTATGGAGACACGATATCGCGTCTCTACTAAGTTATTTTATAATTTTCTAGTATCTTTTGTGATTAGAATAAAGTTTTCGGCACGGTCAATTATTTTGGTCGTGCTAATTTTGAGTTTTTCTAAATCAGGTTCTTTTAGTAGTAAGTAAGGTTTACTGTTGTTTTGCCAATAATGCTCGATTTCCTTGGGGTTGGGGGTAGCTACAATAGTGCGATCGCTATAAAAGTCAAGTGATGGACGATGGTTATCATCTAATGTATAAATCTTGCGGATACTGGGTTTGACTTTTTGAATCATTGCCGCAACTGGTTTCACTGGGTAGTTTTCATTGAGTTCCCATACCCAATAATTTGATTTTACAAATAGCAATAGGGAAATATAAGTACCCCAAAGCAGAACTTTTAAAAATTGTCCGTCTCCCCGTTCTGCTAAAATTCCAGTTAGTGCCATTGTTCCAGCAACTGCGGCAAAAATTAGCTGTAAATCGGGTTGGGTTGGTTTGGCAAAACTATAGAAAATACTACCACCAGTGGCGATAACTGCCAGAAATCCTAAACCAATTACCCATAGACGGGGGAGAGAAGATAGTAAGGGTAAATTCTCGATTTCGCCGAATTGGGCACCAATTGCCAGGGCTAAACTGGGATAAATTGGGAATACGTACCAGGGTAATTTGGTACTCATAACAGAAATTGCTACTAGATAAACGCAACTCCACACAAGTACGAGTTTTGCCCAACTAAGATTGCGATTGTCCCAAGTTAAACGCAAACTCGCTGGTAAGAATAATAGCCAAGGATGGGTATATTTGAGAATTTCGATTAAATAATACCAAGGTGCTTGTTTGTGTCCTTCTACGGGCTGCCAAATTCGGCTAAAGGATTGGTCAACTATGCCAACATTGGTAAAAATATTACCGTAATGTTGCCATTGGGCAAAATACCACAAACCTACAGGTAAGCAACCAATAGTCATAGCTACCCACATGTACTTATTTAGCAAAAGTCGGGGAGTATCCCAGTAAAGAAATATGAATGCGATCGCAGCAAACAAAACCCCCAACATTCCCTTTGTTAGACAAATTAAACCAAACCCAATCCCCACACCAAGACAGTAACGAAGATTACGACGCGATCGCAAAGCGCAAAGCATCATTACCATGAAGAAAAATACTGACGCACCGTCTAACATTGCTAAACGTCCGTGTCGCAGTACTGGTAGCATTGTTAAATAAACCAACGCGCTGTAAACGGCAGCTATACGTCGGTGAAATATCTCCCGTCCAATGTAATACAGCAATGGTACAGACATGGCGGTTAAAATCGCTCCAGGCAAACGTGTAGTCCACTCATTCACCCCTCCCAATGAATAAACCCAAGCAATTAGTATATGCATCAAAGGTGGTTTATTATGATATGGCTCGTCTCCTAAAGTCGGGAACAGCCAATGTAACGAACCAGCAGGGGCACGCGAAATTTCGCGAGCAACTTGTGCTACAGTGCCCTCATCCCAATCCCGTAACGGTAATCCGCCCAAGTTTATGGTAAAAATTATTACTGCTGCCACAAGTAGAGCGATCGCCCACATCCAGTCAAGTCGTTTTGCCACTGATTGATACCGTCTTTCTAGACGAACCCAAATAAAACTTACGAATTGCATAGTATTTAGGATATTGATTTTGCTTGCTGGTTCACTTATTGAAGAGAAGTTCGCTTTTCTCCCATGTTCCTGTCCCCAAACTTTAAATTAACTCAATTTTGAAAATTTAGTCAGAATAATTTTTGACAAATTCTAGATTTTCTTTTAAATTATTTATTTCTGAGTACTTAATTGGAAAAAACAATAGTTAGGAGTTGGAGGTGCGAATTATTTAAATATTTATAATTACATCTATCTTAATAATAACATTTATTTCTGTAATTTATAAATTTTATAAAATTCATGCTTTAGCTAATAAAGAACAAAGTATTCAATATTAATTTGGATATTTACTTAAAATATTTTTTAACCTATATTTCTGACTATATGTTACTAATTAATACCCAATTCCCAATAACTACTAAGAGTGCATAATTATGAATTTACCAGTAATTTTAGATGTATCACTAGGGCTAATATTTATTTATTTAATTTTGAGCTTGTTAGCATCAGAAATACAAGAGTTACTCGCCACAGTATTTCAATGGCGTGCAGAACATTTAAGAAAATCAATTGAATTATTCATTGCCGGAGATTCACAAAATTCAGAAGAAGCAAATGTCGTTCAACTAGCCAATCAAATCTATAGTAATCCACTCATAAAAAGTCTCAACCAACAAGCTAAAGGGTTTCTTGCTAATATCCCGCGTCAAGCTACTTGGTCAGTTGCTAATGTATACCGTTCTTTTAAACAAAACCCCGAATCAAATAAAAAAGCAGAAACAGTATTTGGTGGTAGTAGACATAGTGGTCCATCGTACATTCCGGCAACTACTTTTGCGACGACATTAATGGAAACTTTGCAGTTACCGACAATTGCCCAAAAGCTAACTGAAACTCGTCTTGACAGCTTTAAAAATCAACGTTTATCAGAAATAGAAAATGTAGTTTTAAAATTGCAAGAACAATTTGGAGATAAAGAAGAATTTGCTGATTTCTCCAATTTTACATATCAAGCATTTGCGGAAATACAAGCAGACTTTGAACAAGTAATTTGGAATTTTCAACAAGGTAAATTAGATATAGATAGCGGTATCAATAGTATGACAGCAAGTTTTGACCGCTATATTGAATCATTTCAAATAAATATGCCAAATGACGAATCTGCAAATAAAGCATTACAGCAGTTACAATTTTATAAAAATAGCTCATTTACAGATACTCAAAAGACAATATCCCTGGCTGGGTTGAAACCAAATGTAAGAGAACTTGCCCAAGCAGTTCAACGGGGAACTGATATTTATCAAGAATTAACAACATCTCTTCTAGATAGAGATAACGAGATGCATCAAAATCTGGAAAAACTAATTGATAGATTACCTCCATCATTAGCCAAGAACATTACAAACTTAGCACAACGGACTGAACAGAACCTGAGAAATACCACCGAAGGAGTTAGTGGATTACAGGAAGCGATCGCAGGTAATTTTGATAATTCAATGGAGCGTGCATCTGGTGTCTACAAGCGTAATGCAAAGGGTGTAGCATTGTTACTGGGTTTTGCGATCGCAGCAGCAAGTAATGCGGATGCATTCCACATGATTAGCAGATTATCAAAGGATTCAGCACTACGAGAAACGATTGTTCAAAATGCAGGGCAAATAGTTTCGCAAAATCGTAACCAATTAAATTACGTTGATATTAAGACTTTAAGTAGTCAAACTGCTGAAGCTTTAAATGATGTTGCTTTGCCAATAGGTTGGACTGATTCTAATTTAGAAAAACAGATTTCTTGGAGCCAAAAACAACAAAAAAGTTTCCCGGTATGGCGAATAATTACATTAATTCCTGGTTGGTTTTTGAGTGGAATTGCGATTGCAATGGGTGCGCCATTTTGGTTTGATTTATTGGGGAAGGTTGTTAATGTTCGCAATTCTGGAAAACCACCAGCATCCTCGACAAGAAATAATGAATCGTAGGATTTTATTTAATATCCTCAAGGTTGTTTCTACTTTTGATTTTGAGATAGACTACTTAATTCAATTACATTTCCGTCTAAATCTTGTGTAAAAATTGCTGAACGACCGGACGCACTTACTTGGATAGGGAAGTTATAATTTAATAGCTGCTGTTTAGCGGCATCTAAGTCGGAAACTAAAAAAGCTATGTGGGGGTTGCGTCCCCATTTTTCGTGTTCGGGTTGATTTACAATCTTATCAACCACAATCAAGTGAATTTGGTAGTTACCGATTTGATACCAAGCACCTGGAGATGGTCGCGATCGCTCTACCTTTTGTAATCCTAATACTTCTCCGTAAAAGTACTCTGCTTTTTCTAGGTTGGTGACGTTAATTGATGTGTGGAGAGATTGGGTAATTTGCATTGGATTTTAGATTTTGGATTAAAAGTTTAGTCAGATGAAATAGTATAAACTAATGAGGCAATCTACTTTTATACTCAAAATATTACAATATCTAGTGATACTTTGAAGTGTAAGATAAACTAATTAAAGCAGCTTAAACAATGACAAACAAAAATACTATTAATTCGCTGCCATTACCACCTGGTGATTTTGGCTTACCTATAATTGGTGAAAGCATTGAGTTTTTACGCGATCGAAATTTTACAAAAAAGCGGCAAGAAAAATATGGTCATGTCTTCAAAACCCATATATTTGGACAACCAACTATTGTCGCAATCGGAGCAGATGCCAATAATTATATATTTACCAATGAAAATAAGTATTTTACTAATAACTGGCCTAAAAGTACAAGAGAGCTTTTAGGAGCAGCTTCGCTATCGGTTCAAGTCGGTACAGAACACCAGAAGCGACGTAAAATTCTTTCGCAAGCTTTTCAACCAAGAGCATTATCTAGTTACATTTCTACAGTTGAATTAAACACCTATAAATATTTTGAACGTTGGGAAAAGCTTAGTAATTTTGCTTGGTATCCCGAAATCAAAAACTACACCTTGGATATCGCTTGTAAGTTACTCGTAGGTACAGAATCTGCATCGCAATCCAAATTAGGTGATTTGTATACAACTTGGGTTAATGGGTTATTTTCACTAGCAATAAATTTACCTTGGACAACATTTGGAAAAGCTTACCAAAGTCGCAAACTTTTATTGCAAGAAATTGAAAACATTATCCAAGAACGCATTAACTCAAGTAATTCAAAAGAAGATGCTTTGGGTTTACTTATACAAGCAGAAGATGAAGATGGAAACCGTTTGAGTGTAGAAGAACTCAAAGACCAACTTTTGACGTTGATATTTGCTGGACACGAAACTTTAACTTCTGCGATCGCATCTTTTTGTTTATTAGTAGCACAACATCCACAAGTTCTAGCTGCTATTCGACAAGAGCAAGAAGAATTAGGCTTAAATATGCCTATAACTTTGGAAAACCTTAAGCAAATGACTTACTTGGAACAGGTTCTAAAAGAAACTTTACGTCTAGTTCCTCCTGTGGGTGGTGCATTTCGTAAAGTGATAGAAACATGCGAATTTAATGGTTATCAAATTCCTCAAGGATGGTCATTACTTTACCAAATTGGTTATACACATCAAGATATTGATATATATCCACAACCAAAACAATTTAACCCCGAACGCTTTAATTTAACCAGTACCGAAGATAAAACCAAAACATTTAGTTTTATTCCATTTGGAGGTGGAATTCGCGAATGTATTGGTAAAGAATTTGCAAAGCTCGAAATTAAAATTTTTGCAGCACTGTTACTCAGAAATTATCAATGGGAATTAATATCTCAACAAAATTTAGATTTGGTTATGGTTCCAACTCCTCGTCCTAAAGATGGTTTGAAAGTTAATTTCCAAAAAATCCTTGTTTAATCATAGCAAAAATTTCAAATCCTACTTTGATTCAACAATCAATAAATTTAGCTCACTTAAAAATAAGGTCTAAACGTTGCTGGGATTCCTTCAATGCTTCTATGGGGGAATTTTTACCCATCATCACCGATTCTATTGCACGACCTAAACTTTCTGAAATTCGATTATAACCAGGAAAAATTGGACGACTGTGACCAAATTTAGCTTGGTCTAAAAAGACTTTCACTGCTGGTTGCTTCTGGGCAAATTCTAAATACTTAGGGTTTTGTCTGGCTTTAATATTAATTGGTAAATATCCAGTACCTAAAGCCAATTCTGTCTGAAATTCTTCACTTAATACATATTCAGCAAACTTAAATGCTGCTTTTTGTCGTTCTAATGTGGTTTTAAATAAAAACAAATTCTCACCACCAATACTAGTAGCAGAACGCTGACTAGAAGGGATAGGAAATACTCCAAAATCCACACCAGTTGCTTGAAATTGCCCCAATGTCCAAGGACCAGTTAATTGCATTGCTACTTTACCAGATAGTAGGGCATCAGTTTCATAACCCCGTTCTGGTCCCGATAGCATTACTGAACCATCCGTAATTAAATCGCGCCAAAATTGTAACCCCGAAATCGCACCTTGATTATTTGCTAAATCCACCGCAGAGGCTGTTTGACTCGTGCCAGTAACTAATTCTCCCCCAGCAGCCCACATGAACGGCAACCAGGTAAATACAGTAAATTCACCTTTTCCCAAAGGTAAAAACATACCATACTGGTCAACTTTGCGATCGCCATTTGTATCGCGAGTCAGTTTTTTGGCAACTTGTCTGAATTCATCCCAAGTCTTGGGTAATTCGGTGATTCCTGCTGCTTTAAATAAACTCGGACGATAGAAAACACCGACGTTATTTGTGGCAAATGGTACTGACCAAATTTTACCTTTATATTCCAACGATTTAAATAGAGTCGGGTCAATTTCTGCCTTGAGCGGGGATTTATTTAGCATTTCATCAAGGGAAATCAATGCATCTAGTTCGACTAATTGACCAGCAATTGCAGGATTATACCAAAGTAAATCTGGTGGTGCATTGCCAACAACAGCAGCTAATATCTTTGGCATTTGTTGGTCTTGCTGTCCGACGTATAATGATTCAACTTGGATGTCGGGATGGGTTTTGTTAAATTTATTAACTAGTTTTTGTAATACGTCACGGTTTGGTGGTGGGTTTACACCTTGCCACAGTGTTATCTGTGTGACTGCGCTGTTATTGCTATTGGGAGTGAAAATCTGGCATCCTGAGAATATTAGCAGGCTAGCTACTAGTAATACTAGTAATCTGAATTGCCCGTTAATATTGTTGAAGAAGTTACTAGATGTGGGATTTTTGTGAATCACGGGTTACACAATTATTTTAGAGTGGTAAGAGTTAGCAACTAAGGGAACACTAATAAATAAATTATCATTAATTGTAGGGGTGGGGTCTCCCCGCCCTTAAAATGGTTGATACGATTGATGTTTGGATATTTTATTTTATGGAAGTCCCTATGGTTATTGATTGTAAAAGTATTCTGTTTCTTAACTCCTAACTGCTCAATAGTTTGTTATTTTATTTTTGATTCATCGATGTTAATTAATTCTAATTAATTTTAAGGTTATGGCAGGACATAGTAAATGGGCGAATATTAAACGCCAAAAAGCAGTTGTAGACGCGAAAAAGGGTAAAACCTTCACACAGGTATCCCGTGCAATTATCATGGCAGCACGTAGCGGAATTCCCGATCCAAATGGAAATTTTCAACTGCGAACTGCCATAGAAAAAGCCAAAGCGGCGGGTATCCCCAATGATAATATTGAACGTGCGATTCTCCGAGGGAGAGGCTTCGCCAACGCAAAGGGTGCGGGTAATTTAGGGGGGGATGACAATAGCTTAGAGGAGATTCGCTACGAGGGCTATGGTGCTGGTGGTGTGGCGATTTTGGTGGAAGCGCTGACTGATAACCGTAATCGTACTGCTGCTGATTTGCGCTTGGCTTTTAGTAAAAATGGCGGAAATCTGGGTGAAACTGGTTGTGTGAGTTGGATGTTTTCCCAAAAAGGTATGTGTGTTGTGGAAAATGTTAAAAATGAAGAAAAATTATTAGAAGCTTCTTTGGAAGGTGGTGCGGAGTCTTACGAAATAACTGATACTGATACCGCAGATGTTTTTACTGAGATTGGGAATCTGGAAACCCTTAGTAAAATTTTGAAGGCAGGAGGTTTTAAAGTTACCGATGCCGAATTGCGTTGGATACCTGGAAATTTTGTTGAAGTTGTAGACTCAGAACAAGCTCGTTTACTACTCAAATTAATCGATACTCTTGAAGCTTTGGATGATGTGCAAAATGTGACAGCAAATTTTGAAATGCCAGAGCAATTAATGGTTGCGATCGCTTAGATTTATTAATTGTATCATTCATGAGTGAGGGTGGGGAGACCCCACCTACAATCAAAAATCTAAATCAATTTTTCCAAACTTATTTGTAAATCCTTTGTCAAATCAGCAACTGCTTGTCTCGCGCTTTGACGATTAGTTTTATAAGTAGAATATTTATCAGAAACAGATATTGGTTCGCCAATAATAATTTTCGCTGTTTGCTTACCTAAATAGGGACGTTTCGAGGTATTTCCACCTTCAATTCGGACTACCATTTGCCACAAAATTAAAAGTGTTTCTGCGAATCTTTCAGCAGTTGGATTTTCACGAATATATGTACCCGTAACTGCGACAAAGCTTTCCACTAAACGCATATGCCACATATGTATATTAGCTTCTTCGGCAACGCGATCACCTAATCCTTTCTCTACTGATGAAAGGGATTTCATATCTTTAAAATCTTCTCGAAAAATACAATTCCATCCGGCTTGTTCAACTCTTCTACATCTATCACTTAAATTTCCTTTTGGTTGCAAGTCAAAATAAGATTCTGCTACTTTTAATATCTCATTTAATACCGCTTGTAAACGCATTGATAGTGCTTCATTTTTATCGCTAGTTAATTCCGTACTAATTATTGGTAACTGGCAACGGTAAGATTTTGCATAAAAATTCTCAATTATTGTTAATAAATGTTCGGATACACGTAGCAAGCGAAAATAATGATACGAAAATAAATCTTCATTCGATTCTGTTGAAGCAGCTAAACCGCTTTTGACTTCAAGTTCCGTCAGCAAATTACTAATTTCATCCCACGGTTCATCTACATAACCATATTTAATCCCAACTGGTAAAATTAAAACCTGCTCGGTTCTACCAGCTTTTTGTAAATCCTCAGCACACCAAAACCCCATTTGAGCAATACCAGGTTCGAGTGGGTTGACTATTTCCGAAAGTCCATTTGTTGCCCCTTCTGGTGCTGCTGCCATCGGGAAAGCACCGTTAACAAACAAATGCCTCGCACTTCTCAACCCAGTCCAATCTGCCTTACCCCGTTGAATTGGTGTTGCATTCAAGTTCTGCGCTACCCAACCAATATAACTACCTGCCCAAAGAGGAATACCGCGATCGTAGATAAAATGGGCATGAATTGGTGTTTTAAATTTAATACCTTGTTTTTGTGCCACCTTGGGCATAATTTGCGAAAAGAAATAGCCTAGGGCAACTGGATCATCGGTTTTGGGATGGCGAAATGCTAGCATAAAACGGATTTTTCCCGCTTGAAACTGGGAATATAAATCTGTCAAAACTTCAGCATTTTCCGCTTCCACAGTTGTCAGCGCAGTTTGCGATCGCATCCACAAAGGTAGCAGCAAATGGGTCAAACGCAAAAACCAAGGATTATATTTCGGTGGGATAAATTCAAGAGGTGGTTGTGCTTGGTACATAAGGTTAGGAAATTGGTAATGGGAAATGGGGAAGATAGAAAAGAATTTTATTTCTAACTCCCTCATAAACGACCCGATGGGTCATTTCTTGTCTTAAACTTAACCGAGAAAGAAATTAACTCTATCAGAAAAGAGGACAACGATGCGACTGTCACAAATGTTATTCGTCACACTGAGAGATGACCCCGCAGATGCGGAAATTCCCAGTCATAAATTATTACTTCGCGCTGGTTATATTCGTCGCATCGGTGCTGGTATTTATGCGTATCTGCCTTTGATGTGGCGAGTACTGCAAAAAGTATCCCAGATTGTGCGCGAGGAAATGAACGCAACTGGGGCACAAGAATGTCTTTTGCCACAATTACAACCTGCGGAGTTGTGGAAGGAATCGGGACGATGGGATACATATACCAAAGCTGAGGGTATCATGTTTGCCTTTACTGACCGACGGGAACAACAGGTAGCATTAGGACCCACCCACGAGGAGGTGATTACCTACGTTGCCCGTGATATGATTAAGTCCTATCGTCAATTACCCCAACACCTCTACCAAATTCAAACCAAATTCCGCGATGAAATTCGTCCCCGCTTCGGTTTAATGCGCGGACGGGAATTTATTATGAAGGATGGGTATTCGTTCCACACTGACGAGGAAAGCCTGAAAAAAACCTATCAAGATATGTACCAGGCATACAGCAACATCCTGCGTCGTAGCGGTTTGAAATTTCGTCCTGTCGAAGCTGATTCTGGTGCGATCGGTGGTTCGGGTTCCACCGAGTTTATGGTGCTTGCAGATGCTGGGGAAGATGAGGTTTTATATACGGAAGATGGCAAATATGCTGCTAACGTCGAAAAAGCGATTTCCTTACCTATAGATGCCGAAATTTCACCATTTACTAGTTACGAAAAACGGGAAACTCCGGGAACTGAAACAATAGAAAAAGTCTGTAAATTCCTTAAATGCTCGCCGACAAATATTGTTAAAAATGTACTTTATCAAGCTGCTTATGACAATGGAATGACGGTACTAGTATTAATTAATATCCGTGGCGACCAAGAAGTAAATGAAGTCAAATTAATCAATGAATTGACAAAATTAGCTTCCCAGTACGGTGCAAAAACAATTCTCAGTTTGACTATACCTGATGCCGAAGCCCAATCAAAATGGGCAGCAAAGGCTTTACCATTGGGTTATATTGCACCAGATATTACCAATGACAGTATCAAGTCAGATAAAGCGATCGCACCAGAGTTTTTGCGTCTCGTCGATCGAACCGTTGTTGATTTAAAGAATTTTGTCACAGGTGCAAATGAATCCGGTTATCACGTTGTTGGTGTAAATTGGGATGAGCAAATTAAATTACCAGAGCTTACAGTAGATATTCGGAAAGCCAGACCTGGAGATAGGGCAGTACATGACCCCCAGCAAATGCTTAAAAGTGCCCGTGGTATCGAAGTTGGACATATTTTCCAGTTAGGAACTAAGTATTCCATCGCAATGGGTGCAACTTATACCAACGAACAAGGGGAAGAAAAACCCTTAGTGATGGGTTGTTATGGAGTGGGAGTTTCCCGACTAGCACAATCGGCAGTAGAACAATCCTACGATAAAGATGGGATAATTTTTCCAGTTGCGATCGCACCTTATCACGCGATTATTTCTGTTCCAAATATTAATGATGCACAGCAGATGGAAGCGGCAGAAAAATTGTATTTGGAACTCAATCAAGCTGGTGTTGAGACTTTACTTGATGATAGAAATGAGCGGGCTGGCGTTAAGTTTAAAGATGCCGATTTAATTGGGATTCCCTTTAGAATTGTCACGGGGAAAGCGCTAGCAAATGGTAAAGTTGAAGTGGTCAAAAGAGCAACTAAAGAAGCACAAGAAATTCCAATTGGGGAAGTTGTGACAACATTAACAAATTGGGTACAAGAAGCAATTAAATAATATTTAATCCCATGTAGGGGTGGGGTCTCCCCACCCTCTTAAAATCCATAAGTAACACCATTAACATTCATCAATATTCAAAATAATTGGTATTGAATTGGTGGGAATAAAATATGTGCGATCGCGCATGATTTTTGGTGGTGTGGGATGGTTAAAGGGCAGGAAAACCCTGCCCCTACAATTTCAATCGTTTGTGTTATGAATGTTTGAAATAATTGGGATTGGTGGGAATAAAATATGTACGATCGCATGATTTTTGGTGGTGTGGGATGGTTAAAGGGCAGGAAAACCCTGCCCCTACAATTTCAATCGTTTGTGTTATGAATGTTTGAAATAATTGGGATTGGTGGGAATAAAATATGTACGATCGCATGATTTTTGGTGGTGTGGGATGGTTAAAGGGCAGGAAAACCCTGCCCCTACAATTTCAATCGTTTGTGTTATGAATATTTACGAAATCAATGGATTTTGATGATGGGGGTTGTTTTGGTCTTTTGACGAATTTGCTGGGTTATTGATGATATATTGGCGAGTGGCGGATAATTCCTGTTCGTTACGAATAATGCGATCGTAATAATTTCGCTGCCAAACTCGACTTCCTAATGCATCATCTATTTCATTTATCAGTTTAGTTGTTTTGTATTTGTAATAAGCAACAATTTTCCATAATTCTGGTGTTGTTAATTGTTCTTTATTCGTGGAAATATTATTAATCACAATAATTCCATGAATATGATTGGGCATCACGATAAATTGGTCTAATTCAACATGTTCAAAATGCTGCGGTATTTCAATCCATGCTTGATAAGCAATCCAACCTCCGAATGTCCAATACATTTTGCCTTCAACAATTTTACCCAAGCGACATTCATGATTTTGAGTACAAATTGTGATGAAGTATGAACCTTGCTGAGAATAATCGTAACCACGCAGTCTAATTGAACCACGGTGATGAATTTGGGGATTATACATCAAGGTTTTTTGAGTTGATGGGATGGAGACTACTGACTACTGTCAATAGTGTTCCCAAAAACTCATTAAATTACATCACTGAGAACTTAAATAATCATCCACAATTTGCAAAATCCGCTCGGCAGCATGTCCATCCCCAAACGGATTAATCGCATTTGCCATCGCTGCATAAGCAGTTGGAGAAGCCAATAATTCTGATGCTTCCGCAACGATTTTATGAGTGTCCGTACCTACAAGTTTTGCCGTACCCGCAGTCACAGCTTCCGGACGTTCAGTGGTTTCACGTAGTACTAAAACTGGTTTACCGAGACTAGGTGCTTCCTCCTGTAAACCACCCGAATCGGTGAGTAATAGGTGCGATCGCATAATTGCCCCAACTAATTCGGCATAATCTAATGGTTCGCTCAAGAAAATACGTGGATGATTCCCCAACATTGCTTGTAATGGTTCCCGTACTGTGGGATTGCGATGCAGTGGCAGTAATAAGGCAGTATCGGGAAATTTATCTAATATCTGTAAAAACCCCTCAGCAATCCCCTGCAACGGTTCCCCCCAATTTTCACGTCGATGTACAGTAGCTAATAAAACCCGATGTTTTTCCCAATCTAAACCAGGAATATTACAACTAGGTTTTTTTGCTGCCACCTTTAATAAAGCATCAATTACCGTATTCCCAGTTAAATGGATTTGTCCCACAACCCCAGAACGCTGCAAATTCTCCACAGCTAAACTCGTGGGAGCAAAATGTAACTGGGTAATCTGGGAAATTAAGCGTCGGTTAGCTTCTTCAGGATAGGGATTGTATAAATCATCGGTTCGCAAACCCGCTTCCACATGTCCCACGGGGATTTGCTGATAAAAAGCAGCTAATGCAGCGGCAAATGCCGTAGTCGTATCTC
>NZ_NTFS01000154.1 GCF_002289455.1 Brunnivagina elsteri CCALA 953 | reverse complement strand
GTCGCAAGACACTAGAAAAGATTGCTTAAAGTTACACCGTGGACTTTACTAGGTTTACCTAGATTTTTAGAAGCGGTTTATATATTTACCAAAGCGTGGAAAAGGTAGTCACGAGCGTTGGAGACACCCTTTGTTAAAGAAAACATTAACAATTCCGGGTAAAGATGGGAATGATGTGCCAATCTATTTAGAGAAACAATTAGAAAAACTATTAATCGAACTCCAAGAAATGCGAGAGGAGAAAGATTTATGAATCGATACAGCATGGTTCTTCAGTGGAGCGACGAAGACGGACTTTTTTTAGTCACTATCCCAGAATTTAGCGATCGCGTTATTATGCCTTGTACCCACGGAAAAACCCGTGAAGAAGCGATTTATAATGGAGAGGAAGTAATTGAGATGTATTTGGAAGCTTGGCAAGCAGAAGGAGAACCAATCCCCGAACCCTCTACGCTTCAGGTTGCTTAATTATTGTTTCAATTTGATAAAACCAAATATTTCAGTTTTGGGTTATCGAACAAAAAACATATTTTTATACAAGTTAAACATCTATCATGCACCACTAGGCAGTCTATCATTATAATACTGAGGTCACTCGGTAATGATTGGGTTAAGATAACCCTAATCCTTGCATGAAATTAGTATGCTTGTTTTTTTTATTCATGGTGTGAATACCACAAAATCTAGTTATGCTCAGGCACTTATAAAAAATATCGAAAAGGAACTTTCAAAAAATCAGTATGAAACTAAAGCAAATTTTTATTCAAGCTTCTGGGGTAATCTATTCAATAATAAAAAGCAACAAACTGTAAGTTATATAGAAGAAGACTTTAAACTAGCTTGTACAAAACACCAAGAATATGAATGGCTTCACGATGATATCTATCGGTACAGAAAACGTAGAAGTCAATTTATCAATAATTTTCTAGGAGATTTTTTAATTTATCAAAATCCTGAAAGAGGTAAAGCGATTCGTAAAACTATTTTAGAACAATTTAATCTCTTTATAAAAGACCATTATGATCAGAAACAAATTCATTTTATTGCTCATTCTTTGGGTAGTCTGATACTTTGGGATATTCTCTTTAGCGACACTTTATCAGAAGACGATCCAGCTTTTTCGTTCCGAGAGCAATTAAAACAGTTAGATATAGCAAGCATCACAACATTAGGCTCTCCCTTGCTATTTCTTAAACAAATGTGGGATATTGATTTTTCCTCAATAAATTTGCTTCTCAATGAGGTGAATACAAAAAACAAATTTAGGTGGATTAATGTTATTCATTCTTCTGATTTAATAGCATATCCCTTGAAAGCTGCAATTAAAGACGAAATAGGCTCTAAAATATTTTTTTGCGATCAATATGTTTGGCAAGATGCAAATGGAACCGAAAAAGCATTAAACACAGTTGGGAAATCAGACTTGGCAATGGTTGTTGGAGCCGAGGATGCACATTCTTCATATTTTTATGATAATCTCGATGGTGCGATCGCAGCTCGGCTAATTACTTATAATTTAATAGGGAAAACAGACAAACTCTCAGATAGATGTGTAACACCGAGATGAATTAGTTAAATATATAGTTTCAAGCAAATACATCATCAACACAACGCGTTAAATTAATCCCTACGAACACAGGTAAAATATCAATTCCAGTTAAAATACTGGGTAAAGAACTGGGTTGGTAAATAATAAGCGATCGCTAAGGCTAATTAATCATCTTCGCTGATAGCAATCTTTTAAAACTGTATTGGCTGGGTCTGCCAAAATAGTGTATAGATATTTAATGTCAAGGGAAGCGTTTGCAGTATAGTCAGAATTGCGATCGTATCCTTACATCTACATTACTTTAGTCAAACCTATATACCTTGACTTCAATCGGAACTTTTAATTAAACTCCTAACTCATAACTCCTGTAGATCGCGATCGCGTTTCTACAATAATTCCTATTTTTAATTTCTATGTCAAAAAAACGTATATTTGTTACGGGTGCTAGTGGTTGTGTTGGACATTACCTCAGCGAACAGTTGATTAATGAAACCGAACATGAATTATTTTTACTTGTTAGAAATCCCGATAAGTTAAAAGTTGATACCAGTAAGCGTCCGAATGTCACCGTACTCCAAGGTGATATGTTGGAGATTGAAAAATTTGCCGATTTATTAAAAACGATCGATGTCGCAGTTTTAACGGCAACTGCTTGGGGTGGAGATAATGTATTTAAAATTAATGTCGATAAAACCCTGGAATTAATGAGTTTGTTGGATGCGGAAAAATGCCAGCAGGTCATTTATTTTTCCACTGCTAGCGTCTTGAGTCGCGAAAACCAACCCCTTCCCGAAGCTGGGGAATTTGGCATTGATTATATTCGTTCCAAATATCAGTGTTTGGAGCAAAAATCGCAATTAGCGATCGCACCAAAAATTACTACTGTTTTCCCGACTTTGGTTTTAGGTGGAGATGACACAAAACCTGTATCTCATATCACTTCTGGGATTCCGGAGGTATCAAAATACGTCGATATTATTAAGTTTCTTAAAGCTGACGGCAGTTTTCACTTCATTCACAGTCGAGATATTGCGACTGTGGTCAGACATTTAATCGACAATCCCCCGGAAGATACTCGTTATTTGGTATTGGGACAGGATAAAATCACAGCAAACCAAGCTATAGAACAACTCAGCGCATATTTTGGGAAAAAGATATATTTCCGCATTCCCCTATCCACAGCATTGGCAAATGTAATTATTAGCGTATTCCGAATTCAGATGGATGCTTGGAGTCGTTTCTGTATGGAATATCGTCATTTTGTGTATAAAGATGCCGTGAATCCTGAGACTTACGGGTTAGCAAATTACTGTGCAACCATGAGCGATGTGTTGAAAACAAGCGGAGTCAAAGCAGGATAAAGTCTGTCTATCTCACAGTTCTCGAAAATCATCCCCTCTTAATCAAGGCAGGGATGTTTCATTTTCCGTCTGAAAATCAGTTTAGCACACGGGATTGGAGGGGCAGGGTCTCCCTGCCCCTACGACTAACCTAAAATAAAGAATGAAACAGCCCTGCCCTTATCAAGGGGGGAAACAAAAAATCCAGTTCCCTCCCCTTGTAAAGGGGAGGGTTAGGGTAGGGTTCTTTTATTTGGGGTAATTCGAGTACTTGTGCAGAAATCAAATGTATCAATGGGAATAAAATCGCGATCGCAATTAAATATAAATGCTAATGTGAAACATATTTAAATAAAACTCATCTAGACTTCTAGGTGAAGGGTAAATTAAGTTTGAATTGAATTTGTATCCTTTTGTGTTTCTCAGTTCTTGATAAAAAATTAAAGTGGTAGAGGTAAAACTATAATGCGTGTATTGCTTGTCTATCCGGTGTTTCCCAAGACATTTTGGTCATACGAAAAAATCCTAGATTTAGTCGATCGCAAAGTTTTACTACCTCCACTGGGTTTAGTCACCGTTGCGGCAATTCTCCCCCAAGAATGGGAATTTAAATTGTGCGATCGCAATATTCGTGCGGTGACTGAGGAAGAATGGGAATGGGCTGAGATTGTCATTCTCTCGGCAATGATTGTTCAGAAAAAAGATTTACTCGACCAAATCCAAGAAGCTAAACGCCGTGGTAAATTAGTTGCTGTTGGTGGACCTTATCCAACATCTGTACCCCACGAAGTTCAAAATGTTGGTGCAGATTTTCTCATTTTGGATGAAGGGGAACTTACCCTACCGATGTTTGTTGAAGCGATAAATAAAGGGGAAAAATCGGGTGTTTTCCGCGCTACAGAAAAACCGGATGTCACTACAACCCCCATACCCAGATTTGAATTACTAGATTTTAGCGCTTATGATTCCATGTCGGTACAATTTTCGCGAGGTTGTCCGTTCCAATGCGAATTTTGCGATATTATTGTCCTCTACGGTCGAAAACCCCGCACAAAAACCCCAGCCCAATTACTCGCAGAATTAGATTATCTCTATGAATTGGGTTGGAGACGCAGTGTTTTCATGGTGGATGATAATTTCATCGGCAACAAACGGAATGGGAAGTTACTGCTCCACGAATTGAAAAAATGGGTGGCAGAACATCAATATCCCTTCAGCTTTGACACGGAAGCATCAATTGACTTAGCGCAAGATGCGGAAATGATGGAATTGATGGTGGAATGTGGATTTAAAGCGGTGTTTTTGGGAATTGAAACCCCAGATGAAGACAGCTTGCAGTTAACAAAGAAGTTTCAAAATACCCGCAGTTCCCTAGCTGAATCAGTAGAAACCATCATCAAAGCTGGTTTACGTCCAATGGCTGGATTTATTATTGGTTTCGATGGGGAAAAAACAGGTGCAGGTTCGCGAATTGTCCGATTTGCCGAATTAGCTGCCATCCCTTCAACCACCTTTGCCATGTTGCAAGCGCTACCAAATACCGCATTGTGGCATCGTCTCACCAGAGAAGGACGCTTGCGGGAAAACAAAGACGGCAACATCAATCAAACCACATTGATGAACTTCATTCCTACCCGTCCCCTCGAAGACATCGCGCAAGAATACGTAGAAGCTTTTTGCGAATTATACGACCCAGTGAAGTATTTAGACCGTACCTATCGTTGCTTTTTGATGATGGGAGGTCCAAGTTGGACAGCACCAGCAAAATTCCCCGAATTGGTGGTATTGAAAGCCTTCTTAATTGTGATTTGGCGACAAGGAATCAAACGGGAAACCCGATGGAAATTCTGGCATCACATGTTTAGTATTCTCAAACGCAATCCCAAAGCCTTTGACCATTATCTCGCAACTTGTGCCCACATTGAACATTTTTACGAATATCGGCAAATTGTTCGCGATGAAATCGATGCTCAATTACAAGAGTATCTCGCTCAAGGTGCAGAAACACCCTATGTAGCTCCCGTTAAGGAAGTTAAAGAAGTCAAAGCAGCAGCAGAACCTATTGCTAGTTAATTGGGTATTTGAATTGAAATAGATTGCGATCGCTCTCAAGGAAGTATGTAACTTAGAAGAGCGATCGTATTTTTTCGTGGGGAAGAAACCAGATTTCCTGAGTTTTGCACTTGATTATGTAATTACACCACGTACTATTTGGCAAATGTTCAAGAAACCGGGTTTCTCTCTATATCAACACGACTATTTTGGAAATACAGCACTTCCGCCTGCTATGAGGTACGCACACAATATCAAAAGTTATGATAGGAAAGGGATGTGGGTAAAACTGTGCTTTATAATAGCCGGAAGTGCTGTATCACCCATAGAAACCTGGTTTCTCCCTTTACCGAATGATTGATAATGCGTTCGTACTACGCTATTTTTCCGTGGTGGGAAAAATCACCGATCCGATAAACTAGAGTAGAGTTATCGTGAATCAAAACTAGTATATTTATTTTCTCTACATAAAATAAAAGTTCGAGTTTTTCTCAGTACAAATACTGAAATAGGCTTATCTAGGTTGAAATAATCACAAAACATGATGCGATACCTCGCAGAAGTAACTAACCTCATCGCGATAAGTGAAGCTTAATGTCGGAGACATATCACAGTACAGTTTAGAGAGCTTCTTAAAATCCAACAAATATTCTGAATTTATCCAATTCTCTAAAAGTTCTAATTGTCAACCGTAATAAACTCTCAAATCTATGTTTAGATTACAATATGAATTTTAGGCTTATTCATAACCAAAAAAATCAACGTAAAAACAATGCTTCCAGAGGCACAAAAATCAAAGTCATACGCCTCCCGTGAGTATTAAGAATATCGCACCTGAAAGTACTGTGAATCTTGCCACCGGGGGAGAATCCCCGTGGCAAAGTTCACGTCAATCCGTACACCCATTTTCTCTTTATCAAGATTTCCTGACATTCTTAATATATGAATCATTAATAATTTAAATTAGAGTTTAGAAAAAATACTCTCGAAGCTTATGTAAGAGCGAAAAAGTTAAATGTATGTTGGGTTCCGTCACAAATAACATAATTTGACTTGTCGAATTCAGGTTCTGCTAGGATAGGGGGTAAAAAGCTTATAGAATCACAGTAAAAGTTGAGTAAACTAAAATTATGTTAAATGGTATCAAACAAAAAGTGATTGTTGGCAAAGATGGCAAAATTGAACTGCCCACAACGGAACTTCAAGAAGGAACAATAGTAGAAGTTATAGTACTAGTCGAGCAAATAATTTCAGAAGATGAAACTACCTATCTTTTAAAATCAGAAGCTAACAAAAAACATTTACTTAATGCTATCGATAATGTAGAAAAAGGAAAGATAATTTATGTCAATATAAATGAGTATGAAAAAAATAGCTTTTGAAGAAGTTGCATTTGAACAATTTTCTCAATGGGCGACAGAAGACAAAAAAGTTTTCAAAAAAATATTGGAACTTATTAGAGATATACAAAGAGATTCATTTTCTGGGATAGGTAAACCAGAACCTTTAAAATACGAATTGCAAGGTTACTGGTCAAGACGCATTACTGACGAACATAGGTTAGTTTACAAAGTGGAAGAAGAATTATTGATAATCTTATCTTGCAAGTATCATTACGATTAATTGAGAGTAAACTAACAAAGTATATTGGTAAAAAAAGAATTATTTAAACTACAGAAAAAGACCATAAGCTCAACTATATCTTCGACTTAAGCTTTACTTGTCGCAAGCTAAAATTACGAAAATAGATTATCATTTATGCGATCGCACTAGTGTATATATTTTATTTTTGATTTTAACCTCAACCAAATAGAATGCTAAGAAGAAAATTTATAAAATACGGGATAATTACTGTTTCAGCATTAACTAGTAGTACTTTTGCTTTAATATCTGATTCCAAAACTCCACCAAATACAGCAAAGGGGAGTCGATTGCTATCAAAACTTTTTGAACATGGTAAATACACTATTTGGAAACTGCAAAATAAACCGGGATTCTTCTTCAAAGCTGGACTTGCAATTGATGCAGATGGTGCAGCAAATGCCTACCATCCTCAAGATAAAGGTATAGATGATTTAAAACATGCTGGAGAACCTGGGAATTGGTGGGCATTAGTCACAGATAATGGTCAAGCAAATGGTAAACCTGTGATTCAAGGAAAGTTAGACCCATATCCAGGTTATTACATTTCGGCAACAGCGCTCTATGATGAAACCAAAAAAAGAAGTGATCCCAAACGTTATGTTGATTCCACAAAAATTCCTTACGTTGTTCTTCCTCAAAATAACGATGAAGAATTTTTGAAAGTTGCTAAAATTAAACTTGGAGATTTGGCTGTTATTTATAATAGTAAAAATGGTAAAGTTACCTATGCTATATTTGCCGATACAAGTCTTTTCTTTGCTGGGGGAATTGAGGAATATCGCTTTGGGGAAGGTTCGATTGCCCTGGCAAATAGCTTAAATATACCTGCAAATCCTAAAAAGGGAGGAATTGCTGATGAAATATTTTATGTATTTTTTCCTGGTTCTGGAAATGGCAAACCAAAAACAATTACCCAAATTAATAACCAAGGGGCAAAGTTATTCAAAAAGTGGGTTTTTTACGACCCGAATAATTCACGTTGGTTATGGTTTAAACGGATATCGAAGGCATTTATTGTTATTATTTTTCTGATTTTCTTTGGCTTAATCGCGACTATGGTAATTCAGCCAGATTTACCAAAGATAAATTTATCTACCCTACATAAAATATTTAAAGCACATAATTCTTTAGCCGTTAAACAACCCAATATAAGCTCTCCATATAGCACATTCCCTAACTTCCATCCCAGCAAACAGCAACCAAATATTAATGTCTCAAAACCTGTAAATTCTGGGACAGTACATGCTAACTCAGACATCATTGGCTTTTATGTTAATTGGGATGACAATAGTTTTACTTCACTCAAACAGAATTTGCAAAAACTCGATAAGCTAATGCCTGAATGGCTACATCTAGATAAAGCTGACGGTACAATTGCGAATGATGATGAATTTAAGCAACAAAAAACCATAAATTATATTCATAAAAATCGACCCAAGTTGCCGATTATGCCATTGATTAACAACTTTGATAACAGTACTCAAAGTTGGAACAGTCAAAAGATTGCAGAAATGCTCAATCAACCGACATCGCGAAGTCATCTAATTCAACAACTATTAGAATATATTCGCAAAAATAATTTTGCTGGCATCAATATCGACTTTGAAAATATTCCCGATTCCAGCCAAGCAAACTTCATTACCTTCATGGGCGAAATTTATGCCCAATTCCATCCTTTGGGTTTAGAAGTTTCCCAATCAGTGCCATTAGATAACCCATCATTTAACTACCGCGAATTCGCAAAATATAATGACTATCTAATCCTGATGGCTTATGACGAACATGATGCAAGTAGCTCTTCAGGTCCGATCGCATCCCAAAATTGGTATGCAGAACACTTAAAGCGTCGCTTCCAAGAATTACCTGCAAGTAAATTTGTAGTTGCCATTGGTAGTTACGGTTATGACTGGAAAGCAAATACCAGTTCTGGGGAAGAAATTTCTTTCCAAGAATCCCTAAAAACGGCACAGGAATCAAACGGGAAAATTATACTCGATCCAGCTTCGTTAAACGCAACATTCGATTATTACGACGATAAAGATACCCTGCATCATATTTGGTATCTAGATGCAGTCACAGCATTTAACCAACTAATTGAAGCAAAAAATCAAGGTGCTGCTGGTTTTGCATTGTGGAGAATGGGTTCGGAAGACCCTTCAATTTGGCAAGTGTTTAAATCACAGACACATCTCGATCGAACCACCGCAAAAAATCTGGAAACACTGCGCTACGGTTTCGACATTGATTATGAAGGAAAAGGTGAAATTCTCAAGGTGACTGCAAAACCCAGTGATGGGAAACGGGAAATTAATTACGACCATAAATCTGGTTTAGTAGTCAGAGAGAAATTAATTTCCTATCCTTCTGCCTACGTAATTACACGCTGGGGAGGAAGTAATAAAAATAAAATTGCTTTGACCTTCGATGATGCTCCAGACCAGCGTTTTACTCCCGGAGTGTTGGATACACTCAAGCGTTACCATGTTCCGGCAACGTTCTTCGTAGTTGGGATTAATGCCAACGGCAACAGCGATTTACTGCACCGTATCGTCAAGGAAGGACATGAAATCGGCAATCATACCTTTACCCATCCGAATATTGCGATTACCCCTCACAAGCAATTAAAGTTAGAACTCAATGCCACCGAAAGGTTGTTAGAAGGGGAACTTGGTCTTCGTACATTGTTATTTAGACCACCATATGCGGAGGATGTGGAACCAGAAACGCCCGAAGAAGTTGCACCACTGGAATATACAGGCAATCTTGGATACTACATCATTGGGATGCAGATTGACCCGAACGACTGGCGGAGTCCCGGAATTGATAAAATTGTCGATGCTATCGTCGAGCAAGCAACAAGTGGTCAAGGTAACGTCGTTTTGTTACATGATAGTGGAGGCGATCGCACGCAAACTGTAGCAGCGTTACCAAAAATTATCGAAGAGTTACAAAAGCGCAACTTTGAACTGGTGACGATTTCTAATTTACTAGGTTTGCAGCGCAACCAGGTAATGCCGCCAATTACTGCACAAGAGCAGTTGATGGCAAGATTTGACGGAACTGCATTTTTGTTGATGAACGACTTGAATAAAGCGATTTATTATCTGTTTGTGGTTGGGATTGGGCTGTCAATGATGCGGTTGTTGTTTGTTGCCGCACTGGCGTTGTATGAATGGAAGAGTCGCAAAAGCTTTAAAAATCAACTCAATTATTCCCCATCCGTCAGCGTCATCGTACCTGCATTCAATGAAGAGAAAGTAATTTGTCGGACAATTGATTCCCTATTGCGATCGCACTATGGAAATTTCGACATTATTGTTGTTGATGACGGTTCCAGCGACAACACCTACAAAGATGTAGCTCAAAAGTATGGTAATGAATCACGAGTACGTGTATTTACCAAAGCAAATGGTGGTAAAGCCCATACCACAAAATATGGTATTCTCCAAACCCAAGCCGAAATCATTGTGTCCTTAGATGCCGATACCATACTGCGTCCCAACGCCATTAAAAACCTAGTTCGCCACTTTGCCGACCCGAAAATCGGCACGATCGCAGGCAATGCCAAAGTCGGAAATCGCATCAACATATTGACCTACTGGCAAGCCCTGGAATACATCACCAGTCAGAACCTCGAACGCCGTGCCTTTGGACTACTCAACTGCATCAGCGTCGTTCCTGGGGCAATTGGGGCATGGCGACGGGAACTGATTCTTAAGGCAGGGGGATACGCCACCGACACATTAGCCGAAGATGCCGACCTTACCCTATCAATTTTGCGAATGGGGTATAAAATCGACTACGAAGAGAATGCGATCGCGCTGACCGAAGCCCCAGATACTATCCAAGGCTTTCTCAAACAGCGCTTCCGTTGGATGTTTGGCACCCTCCAAGCTACCTGGAAACACCGCGACACCATATTCCGTAAAAAGTATGGCGCACTCGGACTATTTGCCATCCCAAACGTTCTAGTTTTCCAAATATTATTCCCTTTAATCTCACCCCTAATGGATGTGGTGATGATTGGGTCAATCGCTTGGGCAATGTGGCAAAAACACGAACAACCCGCCGAATATTCCACAAATGGTTTAGAACACTTGATTTGGTTCTATTTACTGTTCCTCGCTGTTGATTTTCTTGCCGCACTCGTCGGTTTCTTACTCGAACCAAAAGAAGATTGGAATTTAATGATTTGGTTATTACCCCAACGCTTCTTTTACCGTCAGTTAATGTATTACGTCGCGATTAAATCTACTATCACCGCAATCAAAGGTTCAATGGTTGGCTGGGGTAAAATCGAACGTAAAGCGACTGTGAACTAGGAAATAGACGAAGAGATTTGGCTGAATTTAAGCACATTACAATTCCTCGTAGTCATGAAGAATGGTGGTGCGATCGCGACGGAAAACTCCAGTAACCCAGTTCCCCACCACCAACTTAGTTAAAGTTCATTGCGAAATTAGAACATAATCAAATCTACGTGATAGGTTTTGATGATGTTAATCAACACCCCAAGGTCAAATCAGGAGAACACAGTGGCAACGGAATCTAATTTCCATAAGGGCAAAAGTGCAGTACAAGAAGACTTCAGCGATTATGTTGCCCATTTACAGTTCCACATGACCCTACAAGCCCGCAATCTAGTTCCATCCTTCAAGCCCAAAAGCCAAGACAGCCGGGAGGAATTGTTGCAGGAAACACAAGCAACTTTTGAAAAGCAGATATCTCGGCAAGCTATATAGATGATATAAATATAAAATTTAACTGAATTTAAAATACAATAGGGGCAGACCTGATGAGCCAACATTTAATTTGTTGTCACAAGGTCTGCTTTTTGACTCTTTATAATTATCAAACTTAGTTATCAAATTAGTTATCTAAATCACCTTTATGGCTCCGATGCAGTATCCTAGTAAGCAATCCTGAACCTTAATTAGGAAGAGCGATCGCAAACTTATTGTCATAAAAATCGTTAAAATTTGTCCAGCACTATCCACTGTTCTCTGTCCCCTAATAGCTGAATGGCGGCTCGAACGAAAATGAACTCATTATTATCTCAGAATCTTGGCGTTGTTATCCGACCAGTACAATATCGCGATTTAGACGGTATTGAACGCTTGACAAACGAATCATTCGCAGCTCTCACTCCCAAGGGAGAGACTGATTGTATCAAACAGATGCAATGGCTGCGACGCTGGTATGGACTACTTAAATGTTTAAGTTGGTTCCCCAATCCCTTGAAGTATCGCTTCTGTGGCTATGTTGCCGAACAAGCAAGGATACTGCTGGGGATGGTTCAAGTTTCCCCTTTCAATCGCACGGGTAGTACTTGGCGTGTTGATAAAGTGTTACTCCAACGCGGTAGCGATCGCTTGGGAATTGGTTCGCAGTTACTACGTTATTGCTTTGAGTCAGTTCTAGAAGCAAGAACTTGGATACTCGAAGTTAATATTAATGATGCCGATGCATTGGCTTTATATCGTCGCAACGGTTTCCAACGACTTGCAGAAATTACTTATTGGGAAATAAATCCACAATTATTGGCGGATTTGGCACAGTCAGAGCCAGATTTACCAAATTTACTACCAGTCAGTAATGCCGATGCTCAGTTGTTGTATCAATTAGATACAGCCTCCATGCCTCCCTTGGTGCGGCAAGTATTCGATCGGCAAACCTGCGACTTTAAAACTGGTTTGCTTGAAGGTTTAGCCGATGCGGTGAAACAATGGCGAAACAAAACTGAGGTTGTTAGCGGTTACGTATTTGAACCACAACGCAAAGCTGCGATCGGTTACTTTCAAATTAAATTAGACCGGAAAGGGCAAGAGCCTCATGTGGCAACATTGACCGTACATCCAGCTTACACTTGGCTGTATCCAGAATTATTGTCCCAGTTAGCCCGCATTGCCCAAGATTTTCCCCAGCAAGGTTTACATTTGGCTTCAGCCGATTATTTACCTGAGGGAGAAGAATATTTGGAGCGGATTGGAGCTAGTCGTGTCGAACATACTTTAATTATGTCCCGTTCCGTGTGGCATAAAGTACGGGAATCGAAGTTTGTTTCCTTAGAAGGGATTCAACTACCTGAAGTACTCCAAGGGCTGCAACCAGCACGCAAACCCATACCTGGGGGAATGTCTTGGGGACAAGAAGGCAAGCATTCCCTACCTGAAAGAATCGTCAAAAAGAATATGAAGAAGAATAATACTCCTAAAGATTCTGTGGCGTTTTTCTCCAATAACGGTAGCGTAGAAGTATCAGGTCAAAGTGAATCTGATACCGAGCAGGAAAAATAATGTGGACAAAAAACGGGAAATGTGCATGGAATATGGGGCATTGGACAATGACAAAACAAATGATAATTTAATGTCAAAATCCTCAATCCCAGATTCCATTTCCCAGTCTAAATATATTTCTGCCTTAGGTTTGGATGTTGGTAGTAAGCGGATTGGTGTGGCTGGATGCGATCGCACTGGGCTAATCGCAACTGGTCTAACTACAATTGAACGCACTCGATTTGAGGAGGATGTCGAGCAATTACGTGAATTGATAAATCAACGGGAAGTCAGTGTCTTAGTGGTAGGTTTGCCTTACAATATGGATGGTTCGTTGGGATTCCAAGCCAAACACGTCCAAAAATTTGCAAATCGCATTGCCAAAATTCTGCAATTGCCGATTGAATATATTGATGAGCGCTTGACTTCATATCAAGCAGAACAAATGCTGATTAGTGAAAATCGCTCTCCATCCCGCAATAAAGGATTAATCGATCGCAAAGCAGCAGCCTTGATCTTACAACAATGGCTTGATGCTAGAAGGGTTAACAAATAGCAGAAGAGCCAAGGAGACAAAGGAAAAGGTAATTATCAATCCCCAATGCCCAATCCCCAATGCCCAATTCCCAATCCCCAAATTTAGAATAACCAACCACCAACCGACTCGACATGATATTCTGAAGTTTAATAGCCAGCTAGACTTCGATTTAATTGACATTGCCTGTTAATAAAACAGTTAAGCAGTTTTTGCAGTTGCTGGTGGTTAATATACTTGTATATGTCGGCTATGGATTCCTCACAATTACCCGAAGACAATGATAAAGCTCAAGCTGGTTCCATCACTTTAACAGATGACCAAGGGCGATCGCTTGAATGTTATGTCGAGCATTCGCTGTCGGTAGAAGGGCAAGAGTACGTTCTACTTCTTCCTGTCGATTCTCCAGTGGAAATCTTTGCTTGGCAAGGTGACGATGAGGAAGAAGAAGCAATCTTAGTAGAAGATGATGCGATCGTCGAAGAGATTTTTCCCACGGCACAAGCTGTATTGTCGGAACAGAATTTGATCCTTAAAAATACTGCATACGCTCTGACGGTAGCAGGAGAACTACCACCTGTAGAAGAGTCAGAACTCTTCACTTTAGAAATTGAAGACGAAGACGCAGATTTAGAACCCGAACAATTGCAATTGCTTGCAACTTTCTATCACGAAGAGCAAGAATACGCAATTTATACTCCCCTCGATCCTTTATTATTTTTTGCAAGATTTACCAAATCAGGTAAACCAGAACTTCTCTCTCCTGAAGAGTTCCGCAAAGTCCAACCACTTCTAGAAGAACAATTGTTTAATGAAGTGGAATAATAATAGTTAGGAGTTAGG
>NZ_NTFS01000153.1 GCF_002289455.1 Brunnivagina elsteri CCALA 953 | reverse complement strand
AATATCTTCAATCTGTGATTTATGTAATTTTCGGGAATAGTTAGATTGAGATTGTCTTTATAGATTCACTCATGGCATTTATTAGTAAATTTAAAAAATAATTAATAAATTAATTACGGAAACAATAATGTAAGTCAGTAAAAAATATAACTGTAATTTTCTACATTATGGGGAAATTGGGGTACTTACAAACGCGTATGTATGAAGATAAGAAAAAATACTGATTTTTTTTTCGCTACCCTGATTGCTTATCATTAATTTCTGGGTAATATTACTTAAGTGTTCTCTAAAAAATCCTCAAGATTTAGCAAATCTATCTGATGCGTTGTTTCTCAGATTATTAACAGAAACACTTCTGCTCTTGCCAAAAATCATGAATATTCGCGATCGCAGTATTGTGTAAACATATTTTCTTTCGGGAACATAAAAACCTGAAAAATAGTCTGCTTTTCCAGATAATCGCTCAGTTAGAGTTCAGTATCCTCACACAAACACAACAGCAAGCTGTTTAATTGCTGCATCGTAAGAAAATTATGGTCATGCAGATTGCCAAGACATTCAAAGAGTGGCGATAAATTGCCATAACAAAACCATAACAAAAATTACCCGTATTGTGAGGACGGATAATATGTTTGATAATATGCTCTAATCACAAAAAAAATTATAGGCGATCGCGAGTAAAATGCAAATTTATCACTCCAGATTGCATATTTTTCATTTTCTCTGACCTTTTTTAGGATCGGAGTCAATCAGAATCATAGTCACGATTAGGTTCTGTAGATTTAACAGCCTAAATTTAAAACCTAAATTAAAGCCTAAATTTAAAACCTAATCTAAAAGGAAACTTCCGCTATTAGTTGATGCCTACCAATGACATCTATAAAATCATGGCTGAGGCACAGAAGCCTCTTTTTTACCATTTTCACTTTAAGTATTTTTACTCATAAAGTATTACCTGGTATCGCTCAAACTGAAATCCGAAACACTGCCCGTGTAGGTGCGGAAAACATTCCAGAAAGACCAGGAGGACGGCTTGTCGAGTCTAATCCTGTAACCTTAAGAGCTGGACAAGCAGCGCTGGAAATTATCAAAACAGGAGACAGAGCGGCTGCGGAACCAGGAGATACGGTCATCTATCGACTTGCGATTAGAAATACGGGAAGGGTTTCAGCGAGGAATCTGACTGTAACCGATAGACTACCTTTGGGACTATTATTTGCCCGTCGCTCAATTCGCGGTAGTATTGGAAACCAGACAGTACAACTGGCGTTGAGTAGTGGGGATAACCGCACGGTTACAATCAGTACGCCAGAAGAACTGCAACCGAATCAGACATTAAATGTTTCCTATGCAGTAGAAGTAACGCCCGATGCGGTACGTGGTACTGGTAGAAACTTAGCGCAAGCACGAGCCGGAAATCTTATAAGTAACCAAGCTAGTCACTCATTGCGGATTCGCGGTGGGATTGTATCAGATTGTGGAACTTTAGTTGGGCGAGTGTTCGTTGATAAGAACTTTGACGGCGAACAACAGCGAAATGAGCCTGGAGTACCGAATGCAGTCATTTATATGGATGATGGCAACCGGATTATGACTGATGCCAATGGGCTTTTCTCTTTGGCAAACGTTGTGTCGGGCTATCGTTCAGCAGCCCTCGATTTAACCAGTCTACCCGGCTACGCACTTGCACCGAATAGATACTTTATTGAACGAAATAGCCAGTCTCGGATGGTGCAATTAGCACCGGGAAGTATGGCAAGAGTTAATTTTGGGGTCACGCCTGCGTTTTCAGAGGATAAGCGATGAAAACAAAAAAGTTGGGAGTCAGTATTTATAAATTGGGGCTAGACATCAACAAATGTCAAAGGGGAGACACCCCACACTCTGTCACATTTGAGAAGCAAGTATCTTCGATTTTGTGCTTGAAGATGTTAGTGAAGAGTAACGCAGGTGTATTATCAGCATTTCTTGCTGTGATACTTCCTTCATTATTAGGTGTAAAGATATTTTCTCCGTCTACAGCAAAAGCTGCAACTCTGAAAGTCACTACACAAGAAGTTAGTTTAGTCGAAGACAAGGCAACAGACAAATTGAGATCGTCTTTATCTCGATTTTCTTTGTCTTCATTTATGGTTGCAGAGGCAGAAGCAGGAACAACTCCAGCAGGGCAGAATGGGAATAGTGGGAATCCCTCATTACCTTCAATCTCTCCCATAATTCCTTCTTCGTCGCCAAATGTTGCCAACCCGGAAAGTTCTGTCAATTCACCAGTAAATTCTCCAATAAATCCTCAAAGTTCTCCCACACCTCAAGTTGGGCAGGGGACAGTACCAGCACCATCTCAACCAGCCCTACCTTCGGGGATACAAGGGCAAAAAGTCAAATTAGACATAGCCCCAGCAGCAGACCCGAGAGCGCAGGCTGACGGGCGATCGACTGTGAAATTACGGGGTACACTAACTGACGAAAATGGTCAACCAATTATCGGTGATGTCATTGTCACCTTGACCACAAGCGCAGGTAAGTTTGTTGGTGCAGACCAAAGCCGCGACCAACAAGGGTTTCAAGTCATAGCTCGCGATGGGGAATTTATTGCCACCTTGCAAGCTGATATTAAGCCACAACAGGTACGAGTCAGGGCAGCAGTTGACAAACTTCGGGTGAAAAGGTCTAGTTCTTTTTCGCCGAATGTGACTCAACTCGATCCTCGGATAGTTGGTCCCCGTGCTGACGAGCCGTTTCCGCAGCAAACCGATACTTCAATATTGGAAAAGCTGACGGATTCGCCGTTGGAAGCTTATACCCAAGTTGAATTTGTGACGTTTTTACGTCCTTCTTTGGCAACGGGTATTATCAATTTGCGAATTGGTCAAAAGGGAACCGATTATTGGGGAAGTTTTGGGGATTTTCTGAATCCGCGAACTATCGATGGTGGTACGGGAGTAGATTTTAAAGCTTCGGTATTTGCGACAGGAAGAGTCGGGGAATGGTTATTTACGGGCGCTTTTAATAGTTATCGTCCCATTAACCAGGATTGCGAAGGCAGAAACCGCTTGTTTGGCAGCATTCAGTTTTGCGAACAACAGTATCCTGTCTACGGCGATAGTTCGACGATGACACCCACTACCCCATCTATCGATAGCGTTTATGCTCGGTTTGAGCGGACTCCATCGATACCCGGTGCGGAACCCGATTATTTGATGTGGGGTGATTACAACACCGAGGAATTTTCCCGAAGTTCCCAGTTGTATACGGCGACTACCCGGCAATTGCATGGTTTGAAGTTGAATTATAACTTTGGACAGTTGCAAATTACAGGGATGTATGCAAACAACATCGAAGGTTTTCAACGGGATACGTTTGTACCGAATGGAACGAGTGGAAATTACTTCTTGTCGCAGCGTTTGCTAGTTCCAGGAAGTGAAACGGTTTACGTGGAAGCGGAGGAAATTAACCGTCCAGGTACGGTGATAGAACGTCAACCATTGTATCGTGGTCAGGATTATGAGATTGATTACGACAGAGGTACGTTATTATTCCGTCGTCCGATTTTAGCAACCGATTTGAATCCATTTGGGGCGACTTTGGTGCGGCGGGTTGTTGTCTCCTATCAAAATGAGGGTGGTAGGGATTCCAATTTGTATGCTGGTAGATTGCAGTATAACTTCTCCAACGACATCGATAAGAAGTCATTTTTTGGGGGAAGTTACCTGCGGGAAGACCAAGGGGATAACGATTTTCAGCTATATGGGGCTGATTTTTTGGTTTCCTTTGGTAGTGCTGGCAAGATTGTCGGGGAATTTGCCCGCTCTAATAGCGACTTGTTAACGGGGAATAGCGTTGATGGGAATGCCTATCGGATCGAAGCCAGTGGAAACTTAGGCGATCGCGTTGCGGCTGAGGGTTACTATCGGGCAGTTGAACCGAATTTCGTCAATAATGCGACTTCGAGTTTTTCTCCAGGACAAACCCGTTACGGAGCATCACTGCTTGCCAGGTTGTCGGAAACCACAACTTTCCGCGCTGCTTATGATTTTGAAGAGAATTACGGCACAGCCCCAGGACGGGTAGTTGACTTCTTTGATTTATTCAACCCCCAACCCCTAGCACGTCCAGGAGAACGGGTTAGTAATGAATTGCAAACTTTCCGCGTCGGACTGTTGCAGCGTTTGGGCAGGGGTAGATTGAGTCCAGAAGTCAGCGCCGAATATGTGAACCGTTCCCGTGAAGATAGGGTGAGCGATCGCTTTGATGGTGATGCTCAACAATTAGTATCGCGGTTGAAGGTGCCATTAGGAGAGTCGTTATTATTCCAGGCACAAAATGAATTGAATCTTGGTGATAGTGACCCCCTCTATCCCAATAGAACAACATTAGGACTGGATTGGAAAGCCTATCCGGGTGTGACTTTCCGACTAGCCCATCAATTCTTTGATAGTAGTGAATTAATTAGGGGTAATTCAATTACCACATTTGATACCCTACTAGACAGTAAATTATCCGAAAATACCGCAATTACAGGGCGATATTCCGTACTTTCGGCATACAACGGACTCCAGGGACAAGGGGCAGTCGGACTAAATAATAAATGGGCGATCGCACCGGGATTACGGCTCAATCTTGGTTACGAATATGTCTTTAAAAACATGTTCAATGCTACCGCAGCAGGACCCCAGTTTGAGCAATATTACGCTGTCGGACAAACATCTTCTTCCCTGGGATTATTCTCTGGTTCAGTCTACAGCCTGGGATTGGAATATACAGATAACCCAAATTTCCAAGCCAGTACCCGATTTGAGTACCGTGATGGTAGTGAAAAGAACAATCTAGTCATATCGGCGGCGCTGGCAGGTAAGATTAGTCCGGCTTTGACGGCGTTGGTTCGCTATCAACAAGCAGGTGAGGCAAACGTATTTTTACCGACTTCATCGAGTATTGGAAATAGCTCCGGAGTTCGCTTTCAAGAACTGGGGGATACCTCAAGTCTGAAGTTTGGTTTAGCGTATCGTGACCCGACAAACGATAAGTTCAACGGGTTACTCAAATACGAATGGCGACAGAATTTTGACTCAATTCCCGAATCGCAGTTAATTGGCTCGACGGTAACAGGTCATACATTCTCGGCTGAGGGTATTTACGCACCAAGCTGGAATTGGGAATTCTTTGGTAAATTTGCCCTCCGTAATGGTGTCACCTTCTCCGATGGTGACAGATTTGACGGCACGGCAAAACTAGCTCAGTTAAGGGCAACCTATCGACTGGGATACCGAAATGACTTAGCTGTAGAAGGTCGTTGGATTGGTCAAGATTCAAACAATGGTAATGGCTATACGGAGTATGGTTTGGCAGTCGAAAGTGGTTATTACTTAACTCCAGATTTACGAGTTGCAGCTGGTTACAGTTTTGGCAGTGTGGATGTGAATGGCGATCGCGATTTCTCTGGATATCGTTCCGATGGTGGTTTCTATTTGAACATCAGTTTGAAGTTGAACGAACTCTTGGGTGGATTCGGATTGCAAAAGCCAGTACCCAAGCAACAACAGGAATCGGTTGTTCAGCCAGTTTCTGGAGTTGTACCCCAGACACCACCAGTGAATCCCTTTCCAACCAATCCCAGCAGCGAATCTCAACCTACTCCTAGTATTGAATTTCAGCAACCGGGACAAACTCAACCACCGCAAACTCAACCACCGCAAAGTCAGACTCAACCGGGGCAAAATCAAGTTTCGGAATCTAGTCAGGGTACGCAGTTACAGCAACAACTATCACCGCAAATTGATACTCCAATCGGGCAATTTGGCAATCAGGACACTCAACAAACTGCTCCGCAAAACACCCTAACTGTCGATACAGTTACGTCTCCAAAATCGCAAAATCTATTGATGAATAGGTTGCGGGGGATTCAACCTGAAAACGGGAATAACGCTAACAGCGTGAATTCAAGTAACGCGACTCCAACGGAGAATAACGAACTGGAAAATAATCAATCCAAACCAGAGGAAAAATTACCCCAGTTGAGGATTCAGCCTAAACAGTCGCAACAGCAACTCATCAATCTTTTGAAACAGCAACATGGGAAACCCCAGGTAAAGGTTCAAGGTGTAGTGGAGAGGAGTAAAGATTGATGTCCAGATTGATTAATTTATGGTGTCTGAGGAGAAAAAAGGAAGGAGAAAAATTTCTCCCCATCTCGATTCTTGCCTCTCCTTTTACTCTCAGTTTGCTAGCTTGTGGCTTTTATCTTTTGCCTGCAAGTGTTGCCGTTAGCCAAATATCGGTAAGTGGAAAAACAAATACAGGGAAACTGGCACAACAACCAAATCCTGTTCCGGCAATTCCGACTCCTGCCCCAGCTTTGCGGGTAGTGGTAAATAGTAACCAAGATGGGAATGTGCAGGCAGATAACCAGCTAACTCTGCGGGAAGCGGTGGAACTGGTAAATGGAACCCTCAAGCTTGAACAACTTAGTGCTGCTGAAAAAGCCCAAGTGCAGCCAGCTACGGGGAGAGGTTCGCAGATTGAATTTAATTTACCTACAGGTGGCACCACAATTCAACTGCAAAAAATCTTACCGGATTTGGCAAGTGCAAACTTAACCATAGATGGGACAACCCAACCTGGTTACGATCGCACCAAATCGGCAACGGCTGAAATTGCCATTCCTGTCCCAGTTGTAGCAATCACAACAGCAGAAAATACGGAGATATTTCGCGGTTTCACAATTGTTGCCGATGGAATTACGGTGCGTGGATTAAGTATTTATGGTTTTAATGCTAGTCCCGTCAAACAGCAATTGGGTAACTTGTTAATTTATGATGGTGTTCCCAAACCTGTAACTTTAACTACCCCACCTGGGGATATAGTTGTCGCCCATAAATTTCCCCCACCGGATATTCGCAAGCAAAAGCCACCTAGTAATAACTTGCCATTTCGCGATCGCGACGTTCCACCCAAGAATGTCACGATTGAGGATAATTGGTTGGGGTTAACGGAGAATGAAAAAATACCCACAGAAACTTCGGCTTTTGGGGTGTATATCTTCAACTCCCAAGGGACAACAATTCGCCGCAACCGGATTTATTATCACGATGGTAGTGCAATTATTACCTCCGTAAGGGGTGAAAATACTCTGGTAACGCAAAACATTATTGTTGGAAATGGGTTGGCGGGGATGCCCGATGCCTTGCGGTTTGAGGGAATTGTCACCAACTCGCAAATTACAGGTAATTTAATTTGCGCTAACGACGGGGCAGGGGTGTATTTATTTAAACCAGATGGTAATGTCACCCTCGAAAATAACAAAATTACCTATAACGGCAGAAGGTTGCGACGAGCAGCAGTGTACTTGATGGGTAGTAACCATCAAGTAATTGGCAACCAAATCGACAACCAAACTGGTCCAGGAGTCAGCGTCAGTTCCTTCCCCCGCAACGATATTGGCAGTAATAGCCCTGCTGTCAAAAATATTATTCGCAATAACCGATTTGCGGTATTGGAAGGGTTGAGTATTGACCTAATTAGTCAGCGCAACCTCGATGTTATCGACTTTCAAAAAGGTGATGGAGCCAACCCAAAACGGGATTCTGGCAACCGTCGTCTGGACACTGGGAATGGGGCAATTAACGCACCGGAATTTACAACCAGGGCATTTTCCCTATCGGGTACAGGAGCCACTATCCGGGGTAAAGCTGACCCCGGTTCGGAGGTGACAATTTATAAATTAAGCGATTATCAACGGGGTAAAGATTCAGTATATGACTTGGGTTATGGGGCGCTAAACCTGCCGCTTATTACGGTATCCACTGATGAAAATGGGAAATTTAGTACCAACATTGGGAACGTGCAACTGGGGGATGCAGTCAGCGCGATCGCAACCGATCCTAAATACGGAACCTCTGAGCCTGCGGTAGCTGCGGTAATTGGCGAACCGGGAACTTTCCCTAACTTGACACCCAACTCCCGACCCCAGCCAGTGGTACCACCGCAGTGTACTTCGCGACCCGTACCACCGCCACCAGAAAAACCACCAGAACCACCGGAAATAACACCACCACCACCGTTGAAGATTCGCGTACCAAAGAATATCCACTTTGCCTTGGATAAATCATTCGTGAGTCCAGGAAGTGCCCAGGTATTAGACCGTATAGCTGAGGTGTTGCAGCAATATCCAGTGATTGTGATTGAAATTGTTGGACATACTGACCCTAGAGCTAGTGACGCATATAACTTGGCATTAGGTAGAAGACGGGCATTAGCAACGAGAAACTACCTATTGCGTAAAGGTGTAGCACCTGAAAGGATGACAATTCGTTCCTTAGGGGAGTCACAGCTTAAAGTTCCGGGAAGTACGGATATTACAGATTATGCAAGAGACAGACGTGCCGAAATCATCTTCAAAGATATTCGAGGTGTGGACATCATCATCGAAGAACAAGAAGACGATTTACAAATAGAACAACGACGTAATCGATCTCAACCAGTGCGATCGCGTCCTCGTCGGAGGTAAATATTCGGAGGTAAATAGACTATGGACGGTTAGACTAACAGGTATTTAATCAGTGGAATTTTAACCGTTCTTAGTATAGCTAAAACCAAAAAGTGAGAAAGCTAATAAGGCTAATTCAGTGTGTTCTTGAAAGTGTAAATCAGTAAATAATCCACCACTGGCATAAATTATCAGTGGGGTGTCTTGGGAGGTTGAATGAAAGCATTATTTAAACTAATAATCGTGCTAATTAGGGGCTTGCGTAATTCATTACGTCAACCTCCCAGAGCGAGGGATATTCCCCCTTGGATTCGTAGGAAATTCCCATCTGTCATGCTGACGCAGGAAGCATCTTTCAAGCAACTTGTACAGAATGGGATACTAAGTTCTATTATCTCTAGTGAAGGTAAGAAAAAACCCTCGTCAGCCTTTCTACAGGAGAATCACAGATGGCGAAAAATCTTAAAGTTTCTGCGATATTCTTTGTTAGCACTAATTCTAACAGCAACACAAATAGCCTTATTTGGTAGTATTTATAAGCAAAAAGTAGTTGCCCAAAATCAAGGATTTTGTCCAGTAGGTACAAGTCCATCAACTGTTAATTGGACACCAGCCACAGGTGCAGCAGGGATTAGCTCTCAAAGTCTAAATGTTGCCGGAGTTGGCATAAATTTTAGTTTTACAGAAAGCGTTCCCGGACAGGTTATTGATAACGTGGAAACTCGAATTGATAACGACGTTTACGGTGGTTTACCAGGACCGAATTTAAGGTTTAATATTGGTCAGGAAAAAACTCCCTCACTAGGAAACGCAACTCTAAACGTCAACTTTTCTAGACCTGTAATTCTGGCATCTCCCCTAACTATCCTCGATATAGATCGCAATGGTGAGCGTGATGTTGGCTTTATTTATCAAGATAGAGTCACAGTTAATGCCTTTAATGGTAGTACCCCTGTTGGTGTAACCCTGCGATCGCTTGGGAACACAACCCGTGTTACCGGAAACGTTGCTGTGGGGATCAACGAAAATTCCTTTCCCGACAGACCAGATGGTAACGTTTCGGCGACAATTCCCGGTCAGTTAAATCGTATTCAACTTCTTTATGAGCCAGGTCAAGAATATGGTACACCCCAACAAGATGAAACCGTCGGTTTAGCTAGATTAAGTATCTGTATACCACCTCCTGCGATCGCATCGATTGGAGATACGGTATTTAGCGATCGCAATGGTAATGGCACACAAGAGGAAGGAGAATCAGGTATTCCCAATGCCACCCTAATTTTACGAAATTCCAACGGTGAGGAGGTTTCCAGAACCACCACAAATAGCAATGGGATTTACGGTTTCTCGGCTTTGTTGTTGGGCAATTACACAGTTGAAGTAATTCGACCAAACAATGACTTTACCCCAACCACAAATACAACCGCTTCAGCAAATCTTACCCAACCAAACCAAGCTCTACTGAACATTGACTTTGGTTTCCGCACAACTCCTGTGGGAGATTCAGGAACACCCGACATCCGGCTAATCAAGCGAATTACCAACGCTAGACGCAACGGACAAGCGATTGCTGGTACTAGTTTTAACACCTTTGTCCCCGACCCCAACAACAGTAACGATGATAACCTGACTCAACCGGAACGCTTCCCAGGACTTATCAACCTCGAAGTTCCCGTGCGATCGCGTGATGAAGTCGAATACACGATTTATTTTCTCACCCAAGGTAACGGAAACATAAACAATCTCCAGTTTTGCGACTTAGTACCAAGGGGAACGACTTTTGCTAGTAACAGTATTGGTATTAGTGGTGCAGGTAGCGGCGCAAATAATGGTACATATTTAACTCCCCTTACACCTTTAGAATCGTTTGTAAATATTTGTAATGGCAGCAACAACAACGGCGCTGTAGTCGCAAATCTGGGCAATGTTCCTAGTGGCAATTTTGGCTTTGTGCGCTTCCGCGTCACAGTCAACTAATAAATATATTATCTTGCTCCCCTTCCCTAGTAGGGAAGGCGTTGGGGGTTAGGTCAATGTATTGGATGCAACCGAGAACCGCTCTAGTACAACAAACACGGCGCAAGTAAACCGACTATTGTGAATACCAAACTCGTCAAGAGCCAGAGGTTATAAACCTCTGTCTAATAGCGAAAGTCCTCTTTTAGAGGACTAAATTCAAGCCCTAAATGCTAGGCATATTTACACCAAGCTGTACTAGTCATCTCCGGAAAATATCTAGAGATGTAATGTTTAGCCTCTCTATAAAGGGTTTCCGGAACCCATAATTAAATTCGATCGATGTCTAAATAATCCAGTTTTTTCAAATTTTTCAAGCTGATTATCAAGTGTATAGTTTCCTTCCACGCTTGATAATTTTCATCTCTGAATTCTGAATTAAACATTTAGAATTATCTTGATTATAAAGGCAAAAAAAATCTATTTTTCCCTATTATTCCCTATTATTCAGTTAACCATTAACAACCATCAGAACAACTTATCTATACTTTTCGGATTCAAAAATGAAACCTTTATTTATACAAATAAACCAACTTTTTAATCGTAACTTAGAGGGAGCATTCCAACAACCTCACAAAGTAAATAATCGAAGATTGCGAAACAAATTGAAACCAGCACAATCTTTGTTTCTCGCGTCAACATTGGCAGTAACCCACATAGCCTTATTTGGCAGCATTCCAAATCAAAAAGTGTTTGCCCAAACCCCAACAAGCTGTCCTACAGGAACAGTACCAGCAACCGTTAACTGGCAGCCAGCAGTAGGTGTAGAAGCAATTTCGGCTCAAAACCTAAATGTCGCAGGAGTGGGGGTTAGATTCGGTTTTAGCGAAAGTATTCCCGGACAAGTTATCGAATCCAACTTAGTCCCATTTCAGAATGAAGTTTACGGAACCAGAATTGATAACGATATCTACGGTGGTTTACCTGGACCTAACCTGCGGTTTCATATCGGTATCGGTAAGAACCCCTCACCTGGCAGCGCTACCATCACCATCACCTTCGATCGTCCTGTTTCTTTCCCCGCTCCCCTCACACTCCTTGACGTAGACAGAGACGGTCAGCGCGACTTAGGATTTACTTTTCAAGACAGGGTGACAGTTAATGCATTTAATGGTGATTCTCCTGTTGCGGTCACACTGAATTCCCTTGGTAACACAACTCGCGTCACAGGGAACATTGCTGTAGGTATCAACGAAAACTCGTTGCCGAGTAGACCAGATGGTAACGTTGCCGTTACACCTGCCGCTCCCGTAACCCGGATTCAAATTCTTTACGAACCAGGTAAAGAATTTGGCGAACCGAGACAAGATGAAACCATCGGTTTAGCTCAAATACGTATTTGTGCCCCAGCTTTTGGAGCAATTGGGGATACAGTATTTAACGATCGCAATGCCAACCGGGTTCAAGATGGAGGTGAACCAGGTATTCCCAATGCGATCGTAATTTTGCGAAATGCTAACGGTCAAGAAATTAACCGAACCACCACCAACGAAAATGGAATTTATGGGTTTACTGCTATACCATTGGGCAATTATACAGTGGAAGCAGTTCGACCTGGTGAAGACTTCAACCCAACCACAAACACAACACTCCCAGCAAACCTGACGCAACCAAACCAATCGCTGCTTACTATTGACTTTGGTTTCCGTTCAACTCGCTTAGGTGCTTCAGAAACACCAAATATTCGCTTAATTAAACGAATTACTAGTGCAAGTAGAAACGGTCAGCCAATTGCTGGTAACTTTAATAGCTTTGTTCCCGATCCAAATAATAATAACGATGATGCGCTCCCCCAACCAGAGCGTTTTCAAGGTGTTCCAAATCTGGAAACACCCTTACAATCGGGGGATAATGTGGAGTATACGATTTACTTCCTCACCGAAGGTAATGAAGACATTCGCAATATTCGTTTTTGCGATTTAGTCCCAAGTAATACTACTTATGCGAATAATTCGGTTGTTGTCAATAATGCAGGTAGTGGAACCGACGGAGGTAGATTCTTGAGTTCTCTAACACCATTGCAAGAGTACACCAATATTTGTAACGGCAGTAATAATAACGGGGCTGTGGTTGTTAATTTGGGCACTCTTCCCGGTGGCAGATTTGGGTTTGTTCGCTTCCGCACCACGATTAATTAGAGCGTCTGTTTATACCGCAAAATATAGAACCCCTCTCCATAGAGCGTTCGCTTTTAGCGTTCCCGTTAGGGTAGCGCTACCTTTGGAAGTCACTCCGTGCCTACCCGAAGGGTACCTCTCCCCTTGGCAAGGGGAGAGGCTTAAGTACAATTAAGTAGTAGTGCAAAATTAATCATACATTACGAAAAGCTTAAACCCTTGTAAATCCTCTGCTCTACCCACAATGGCGATATATATTTAATTTTGCGTAACCACTTATTGCTTAATTAATTATCCGTAATAATTTGTGTGGTGGACTACTAGTCGCAAATATGATTCAGAAAATTAGGTGCGATCGCGTATGATTATCTTGTTTTTACCTATCGCCTTAATGTTACTTTTTGAGTCTTATGCGGAAAAATCGGTTTGTTACTTCTCGGTTTGTTATTTCTCTAATTGCAGGTAGTATTGCGTTTTCTAGTGTGGCGATTTTGGGCGAGAATAATATAATAACCCAAGCCCAACGTCCAGCACGAATGACAAGTTTATTAAATGCCAAATGTGTCAGTAGTGGACTTGGTAGCGTTCGCGAAGAAAATATGGATATTTCGATTGGCAGAGCTGTGTATTCAAGCAAGTTTTATCTTGGTTCTGGTAATCGTTCGGCGGCAATAACTTGTAAAATTAAACCTAGTAATCGCCCCCAGGCAAATTTTCAAACCTTAAATTTAGGATTTGGAATGCGGGATAACGATAGCAAAAGTCCTGGTGTCGAGGTAAGAGTATATTTAGATGGCAGACAAGCAGAAACACGTACAGTTTCCCCTTCCCAGCAAAATACTCTATCTTTAGATGTTAGTAATGTTAGCGATGTCTCTATTGAAGCACTTTGTACGAGTGGTAGGCAATATTGCGATCGCGTTTATTTCTTTGACGCTGGTTTGGTTCGTGCAACTCCCCCACCAAAACAGCCAAAATCGAATTCCCAACCACCAAAAACGATTGACATAACCCCTGAGAAAAAGTGAGGGAAAGGAGAAAGGGGAAACAAACATAAAATTTTAGATATTTGTAACTCCCCACTCCTAACTCATACCCAATCAGTTTGCCTGACTTGGATTGTTTTGTTCTACTTCCTCACCTCCCGCTTGCTGATATTTCTTGTTAGCATCTTTAATTAAATTCTCACAGCGCTTAATTGCAATTTCAGCAAAGATATCAACTTTTTGTTTACATTCATCCAGTAACTCTTTTTTCTGCTCTCTTAGCTTATTCGCACTTTCTTCAATTAATTGTTTGCGTTTATCGTAACGCTTTCTGCGTTCGCTCTCAATTTCTTTAGGATTGAGTCCTGTTTCATCAAATATTTCTTCTGGATAGTATAAAGGTAACTGTGCGATCGCTTTATTTAAGGCTTCGTTATATTTCTTGTCTGTCCATATTTTGACTGACTCCCGTTCAATTTCAATCTGGGAAATTCTTTCTTCGTAATATTTACGTTCAAAGTCAGCATTTGCCATCTCAATATTCTTGTCGAGGTTTTTGTAATTACCTCCAATGTAGCCAATGCTATTATCAATTAGAGATTCATATTTATCTTTTTCATCAGGGGTAACTGGAAAAGGCATTGCTGGACATTCAACTTC
>NZ_NTFS01000152.1 GCF_002289455.1 Brunnivagina elsteri CCALA 953 | reverse complement strand
GATGCTTCAAATGGTGCTTCATTACTATACTTATTCAACCCTATAAAGTACTGTAAATAAGGATTTTCTCTTATTTGTTCTACTGTCTCTCTATCACTTAGTCCCAATCTTTCTTTGATTATTAAAGCTCCGATAGCTGTCCGAAATGACTTTGCTGGTGCCCCCATTTCAATCGTAAATTGTTGAGCATATTCATCTTCAAATTCTGACCAAGGAATTAAATTAGCCATCATGACCCATCTATTATCCTCTGCCAATTGCCCCTCAAATGGCAGTTCAAACTTTTCTATTGGGGTGGGTATGGTCTCAATTTTTCTATACATTTTCTATGCCGATGTTAGGGTTTTGAGCCATTTTAACTGATTTTCTTGCACTTTTTACCGACCTATCGACCTCAATCACTATTTCCATAAGGGTTTTAGCTTTAATCAGCAAGCCCGAATTAGTGATTATGTCACCAACTGGAGGGGAAACGGGAAACCGCAATCTCGATTTATTAGGTCAATTATGGTTGTGGAATCGTCAAAATAATTTAGGGAAAGCTTTTGATTCTTCAACAGGTTTCAAATTACCAAATGGTTCGACACGTTCCCCCGATGCATCGTGGATAAAACTGGAAAGATGGGATATATTAACACCACAGCAAAGAAAAAAGTATTTACCTTTATGTCCAGACTTTGCGATCGAGTTAGTTTCTGAAAGTGATGATTTGGCAGATACGCAAGCAAAAATGCGGGAATATATTCAAAATGGTTTGCGTTTAGGTTGGTTAATTAATCCTCAAGATAAGCAAGTAGAAATTTATCGTCCGAATCGAGATGTAGAAGTTTTGAATTCTCCTATTAGTTTATCAGGTGAAGATGTTTTACCTGGGTTTATTTTAGATTTAAGAAATATCTTATAGATGCTGATGCAGGAAGCATGACAGTTTCTTTTCCTGGTTGCGATCGCTCTCGTCTAACTACTTTAATTTTTCACCCCTAATTGCATAATCTAATAGCTCCATCGGATGCATCACAGCAATATCCTTTCCTTGCGCTTTCAAATGTTTACTTATCTGTAACGCACAACCAGGATTTGGTGATGCAATTAATTCCGCACCAGTATTTAACAAATTCTCCACTTTCATCTGTCCCAATTCTTCAGCAACCTCCGGTTGTAGCATATTATAAACACCAGCACTTCCACAACACAAAGCCGCATCTAAAGGTTCTTTTAATTTAATATTGGGAATTTTATTTAATAACTGACGTGGTTGAACACTTATCTTTTGTCCATGCAACAAATGGCAAGCATCTTGATAAACCATTGTCAAGGTTTTATCGGTAATCGGTGATAATTCTGCCGTCAAACCGACTTGAATAAGAAATTCTTGTGCATCTCTAACTTTCTTCACAAAATCATTAGCTTTTTCCCTATATTCGGGGTCATTTTCTAATATATGACCGTACTCTTTCAAAGTATGACCGCAACCAGCCGCATTAATAATAATATAGTCAACATTAGTATCCGCAAAGCTATCAATCATTTGCCTTGCCAAAGCCTTTGCTTGTTCGGTTTGTCCTTGGTGTTCGGGTAATGCAGCACAACATCCTTGAGATTTCGGAATCACAACTTCGCAACCATTCGCAGTTAAAACCCGTACCGTAGCTTCATTGACTGGGGAGAAAAATAACCTTTGAACACAGCCTAAAATTACACCAACACGATAGCGTTTTTCAGTTTGAGGGGGAATAATTGTTGGTAAGTTATTTTGGAAAAACTTTAATGTAATTTCTGGCAATATTCCATCCATTGCCGCAAGTCGAGGTGAAATTAACTTGAGGATTCCAGTTGCTCGTACCAGCTTTTGTAAACCTAATTTTTGATAGATAAATAAGGGAATTAGGAAAATACGTAAAAGGTTAGGATAGGGGAAAAGTGAGAATATTAAACCACGAAAAAATCTATCTATCCAACTGCGGGGATAATTACGTTCAACTTGATGACGAGTTGCAGAAATTAACTTGTCATACTCTACACCAGAAGGGCAAGTGGTGACACAAGCAAGGCAACCCAAACAGGAATCAAAATGTTGTGCGGAAGCTTCATTTAAGGCAATTTCACCTTCATTAATCGCATCCATTAAATAAATTCGTCCCCGTGGTGAATCCATTTCTGTGCCTAGAACTCTGTAGCTAGGACAAGTTGAGAGGCAAAATCCACAATGTACGCAGCTATCTATTAGTTTAGGTTCTGGTGGATGGTTTGTGTCAAAGCCTTTGAGATTTTTAATTTCAGCCGTAGTTGGGATATTGTTGGTAGAATTATCTGATATTTGCATATTATTTCTGGTTACTAGTAAGAGGAATTGATTTGATTTTTAACGCAGAGTTTCGCTGAGGTTCACGCAGAGAGAAGTTTGCGGGAGATTATTCTTCCGCAAAACTTCGGAGAGTCGCGCAGAGGAATATGGAGATAGATTGAGGAGTATTAGATTCCTCCGACAAAACGACCAGGATTTAAGATACTTTTGGGGTCAAATTGTTGTTTAATCCGTCGCATTAAATCTATGCTATTTCCTGCATAACCCCAAATATCTAAGTTTTCCTTGATTTTTGCAGGAGCTTCGAGAATTGTCAAAAAACCGCTTTTACCTTGACAAAAAAGTCTTAATTTGTTGATTTTTTCGACGATTTTTTCTTCAAATTGAGTATCGCAGACAAATCGCAACATCCCCAAACCACTACTCATATGCACTAATCCTATTTCTGCCTGATTCAATACCTCTGCTGCGACATTTGGTACTACTCCTATTTTGCAGAGAATTGTGGAGGTTTCGCTAGGAAATTGCATTTGTTGTTGCGATCGCTCCCATAAATTAACTTCATCTGTACCCAAATAAATATTTCCTTGTAATCCCAACTTTTCCCCAACTTCCAAAAGCCTCTGAGATTGTTCCTTAACACTTTCCGCGATACTATCAAAACCTACAATCAAACCAATTCCTTTACCTAAACCCAACTGTAACAATAATTGTGAGGAAATTAAATCAGCTTTGGTTGGTGTGAGTGCAGAACCACGCAAAATATCTGCAGCTTCCTGGATTAAATTGCTCTCACCAGTCAATACCACCGTTCCCGAACTTTCTTGCATTGGGTATAAACGGAATGTTGCTTGGGTAATCACTCCCAATGTACCATAGGAACCTGTGAACAGTTTCATTAAATCATAGCCAGCAACATTTTTAACAACCCTGCCACCAGCTTTGACAATTTCCCCATCAGCACGAACAAACGTAATACCCAATAACTGATCGCGATCGCTTCCGTAACGTTGTCTCAAAGAACCTGTATCTGCCGTGGCGATGATACCACCAATTGTCGCCTCTGCGGGGGTTGTGGGGTCGATTGCTAAAAATTGGTTTGTTTGGGCTAATATTGCTTGCAAGTCACCAAATTTCATCCCTGCTTCAACGGTAACAGTCAAATCTCCCACAGCATGTTCGATGAGTTGGTTGATTTTTTGCGTACAAACCACCACATCTATACTATTTGCTAAACCACCCCAAGCCAGTTTACTCCCATTACCACATATCAAAACACGTAGTTGCTTTTGATTCGCTACGGCAATAACTGTACCTAATTCCGCTTGAGTTTGGGGATAGACGACACAAATAGGAGGTTTTGCTTGATGTGCGTTAGGGTAGCTATCCGTAGGAATCGCATTACAAATTTTCTGATGCAGTCCGATTTCAATATCTTCCCACAAACAAACTGCTTCTTCGCCAATTACCGACACAAAATAGGATTGTTCAGAAGACATGCTTTTGCTTCGTTTTATTTTCACCCTCTACATCATAAACCTTTCCAGCACTCCCCCACACAAGCTATGATTTAATTAGGAATTAAACCGCCAAGACACAGAGAACGCCAAGGAATAAAAAACAAGGCAACATAGATAAATTCTTCTCTTCTCTTCTTTGCGTCTCCGCGCGAGCTAAAATATATTAATTTGAATTTATTGAAAATCAAACTAACCCCCCAGCCAATCCCATCACATTAATCTCAATTTGTCCCAAAGCTTCCTCAGCACCAGTTTTATCAATATCATGAACTAACCAATACTCAATATTATCTAACCATTCGGGGAAGCGTTCAGCCATCAAAGGACGGTGTTCAGACTCATCGATCGCAATTACCTTGGTAAACTGTTGAAAATCTTCTAATAATGCAGCTTGGGGAAATCGCTCTTCGTCCAGTAAAATTATCCCACGTTTTGCTAATGCTGATTTTGCATAATGAGAAATAGCCCCGATATTATTTACACCACGCTCTAGCGCTAATGCTCGTGAGTCCGCTTGCCAATGTAGCTGTTGTTTCTCTGCAAGATGGTTGAATAAGTGTTCGGCAAAGCGACTGCGGTAGTAATTACCCGTACAGAGAAAAAGAATGGTTTGCATGGGATTTTTAATTGGGAGTGCTAATTTATCGTTAACGACAGACAAACACAACCAAATTTATCACATTCTCCGCGCCTCTGCGCCTCTGCCGAAGTTTGCCGGAAGAATAATCTCCCGGCAACTTCTCTCTGCGTGATTAAAAAATATTACCTAAAACCCCGTATTCTCACTGAGAAATTTACGATTTTTCTTTAGTGATAGTTATTAATTTTTCGTATATTTCGTTGTGAATTGCGACAAGTCAGGGAATTTACTGAACTAGCTTGTATTTTAAACAAGTTATATTGCAGTAGTCGATTTTATAAAGTTTTGATTTAGAGGTCTAAATTACTGGCTTTCTGAAAAATGTGCTTTTAAGTATGTACTGACTTCACTAACGTATTTAACACTTACATCAAATCCAAACGGGTTTTGGTGCAGGTTGATTCGTAATGCTTATAAATCTTGAGTAATACGATCGCAATATTTATCTAATTTTTTATTTATGTAAAGGAATACATTTATGAGTAATAGTTCATTAGAACCAAATAACCTGAATACGCAGTCAGTTAACCCTTTAAATACAGATTTAGGGGGAGTCGATCGCAATAATTTATCTTTCTCTCTTGGTGCTAGCAGTGCATCCGTGTTAAATAATGCACCCGTGTTGTCAGATGCTAATGTGTCTCTGGTTTCAGTTGATGAAGATGCGATGCCCTTGGCAACCATCTCCGATGGTATCGCACCAACGGGAGATGTGGGAACATTGATTTCTACGATCGTAAAATTGGGTGGAAATGTTAGCGATCGCGATGCGGAAGCTGTGACTGGGATTGCGATTACTGCATTCAATACGGGTACAAATGGTACTTGGTTTTATAACACTGGTAGTCAATGGAATCCTATTACTTCTGTATCTGAAAGTAGTGCGCTTCTCCTGAATGCAGATGCAAGTACCCGCATTTATTTCCAACCAACGACAAATTTTAGCGGTAATATCAATAACGCTATTACTTTCCGTGCTTGGGATACCACAGATGCAGGTACGAATGGAAGTAATGCCAGCACTTTAAATAATGGTGGTAGTACAGCTTTTAGTAGTTTTGCCGATATCGCTTCACTGCGGGTAAATCCCATCAATGACGCACCAATTAATAATGTACCAATCTCAGAACCATTAAACATAACCCAAAATATTAATGAAGATGGAACCCTAACTTTTTCTAAAGCTACCCAAAATGCAATTAGCGTCACTGATGTTGATGCAGGTAATGGAGCAATCCAAATCACAATGAACGCAGCTAACGGGAAACTTTCCCTCAAAAATGCGACGAATACAGGAGTTAATACTAGTGGGAATGGTACTGATAACCTAATTCTCACAGGAAGTACCCTAGCTTTGGAAAATGCCCTCGATGGTTTAACATTTAAACCAACTGCCAATTTTAATGGGGAAACTTTCATTACTGTAATCAGTAACGATCGCGGTAATACTGGTGCTATAGCTTTAACGGATGAAGATAAAATTACCATCAACGTTACCCCTGTTAACGATACTCCCTCTTTTACTAAAGGTTTTAATCAAACCATCAACGAAGATGCCGAATTGCAAACTATTAGTGCTTGGGCAAGTAAAATTTCTCAAGGTGGTGGTAATGACGAAGCGAGTCAAACACTGAAATTTATTGTTACCAATGACAAAAATGACCTGTTTGAAATCCAACCAGATATTTCCCCGGATGGTGTTCTCAGCTACAAACCTAAAGAAAATGCTAACGGAATCGCTAATATCACCGTCCGACTCGAAGATAATGGTGACAATACCAGTGGTATAAATGCCTCCGCGAATCAAACCTTCACAATTCTAGTTAACCCTGTTAACGATAAACCCATTAATACTGTTCCCTTAACCGATCAAACAGTCAACGAGGATGATTCCCTAATTTTTTCCAGTGCTAGAGGTAACGCCATCAGTATCCAAGATATTGACGCTGGTAGCAATTCCCTGCTAGTAATTGTATCTACAGCTAACGGTAGTTTCCAACTTAGTCAAACCACAGGATTAATCGTTCGTGGGAATGGAAGCGGTAGTTTGTCGCTGACGGGAACTCTCATCAATATCAACACTGCATTAGATGGTTTAGCATTTAAACCAACAACCAATTTTAACGGCGATACATCAATTACAATTACCACCAACGACCAAAATGCGACAGGTAGCGGTGGAGCATTAATAGATACTGATATTATTGCTGTCAAAGTTACCCCAGTTAACGATGTACCAACTTTTACAAAAGGTAGTAATCTCAGCGTCAGCGAAGATACAGCATCACAAAGCATTCCCTGGGCAACCCGAATTTCCAAAGGAGCAATTGACGAATCAACTCAAACCTTAGAGTTCGTTGTTAATACTAATAATCCTACTTTATTTGCAGAAGAACCTAAAATTGCTGAAGATGGAACCCTGACATATAAACTGGCAAACAACGCTAACGGGATTGCCACCGTCAATGTTAGCCTCAAAGATAACGGTGGGATTGAAAATGGTGGTACTGATACCTCCCCAACCCAAACCTTTACCATTACCGTTAATCCAACCAACGATCAACCCGCAAATATCGTTCCTACCGAACTGCAAACCATTAACGAAGATAATCTCCTCGTCTTCTCAAACATTAACGGCAATGCGATCGCACTTGATGATATTGATGTTGGTGACAAATTCCTCCAAGTTACAGCAACCTCTGCAAACGGGACTCTGGCATTAAGTAATACCACTAACGTTGGTTTGAATAGTGTTACTGGTGCAAATACTTCAAAGCTGATTTTAACTGGCTCTTTGGTCAGTCTCAACAACGCTTTAAACGGCTTAACTTTCAAACCCAACACCAACTTTAACGGTGAAACAACCATTCAAATTGTTACCAACGACCAAGGTAATACTGGTAGCGGTGGACCATTATCAAAGAGTGATATCATCAATGTCAAGGTTGAATCAGTCAATGATGCTCCATTATTTACCAAGGTAAACAACCTCACTGTTAACGAAGATGCCGCTATCCAAAAAATAACAGCTGGGGCAACTAAAATTTCCAAAGGTGCAATTGACGAATCTGCTCAAACCTTAGAATTCGTCGTTCAAAACGATAACAACGCTTTATTTGCCGAACAACCGAGTATTTTACCCGACGGAACCCTCACTTACAAAACCGCAACGAATGCCAACGGTGTGGCAATTGTAACCGTCCAACTCCAAGACAGTGGCGGGATTGAAAGAAATGGTAATAATGTTTCGGAAATTCAACAGTTTACAATTACAGTCAATCCTGTTAACGACGCACCTATCAATAACGTCCCCACAACAGTCCAATTACTAAACGAAGATACTCCCCTAGAATTCTCATCAGTAATGGGTAACGCAATTACTATCAGCGATATCGATGCCGATACAAGTACCGTCCAAACCACCATTAGCAGCCAAAGCGGAATTATTTCCTTACTCAACACCAAAGGTTTAACTAGCTTTGAAGGTGACAAAACTAACAGCGTCACTCTAGTAGGTACGATCGCTCAAATTAATCAAGCATTGGAAGGTTTAAGCTTCAATCCGAATAAAGACTTGAACGGCAAAGGTACAATTCAAATCACCACCAACGACAAAGGATTTACTGGAATCGGTGGAGAACGGATCGATACAGATACCATTGCCATTACAGTTAACCCAGTCAACGATGCTCCATCCTTTAAAGTCGGTGACAACCTAGTAATTAACGAAGACTCAGCCACACAAAGCATTCCTTGGGCAACCGCTATTTCTAAAGGTGCAATCGACGAAGCATCCCAAACCTTAAAATTTGTAGTTAGCAACGATAACAACGCTCTATTTGCCGAACAACCTACCATTGCTCCCAACGGAACCCTCACATATAAACCTGCCAAAGACATGAGTGGTAGTGCCACCATCACAGTCCAACTCCAAGATGATGGGGGAACCGACAAAAACGGTAACGATATTTCCGAACCTCAAACCTTTACAATTACAGTCAAGCCAGTCAACGACGCACCGAATAACATCCTCCCCAGCAACAGTTTTAGCATCAATGAAGAGGGATTAATCGTCTTCTCCCAAGCCACAGGAAATGTAATTGCGATCGCGGATATCGACTCCACAGATACTGAAATTATTGAAGTTACAGTTTCTACCAAAAATGGGACATTAAACCTCGGTAATCCAACCTCTGTTACCGTTAACGGTGATGGCACTGAAAACGTAGTCTTTAACGGCAAGCTCGCAGACATAAATACAGCATTAGATGGTTTGACATTCAAAGCAGCAACAGACTTTACTGGCGAAGCAAGCATTACAATTCTCTCCAAAGAAGGCTCAGGTGGACTTGAAGACAGCGATACAATCAAAGTCACAGTCAACCCCATTAACGATTCTCCTACTGTTATCCCCGGAACAAATCTGACGGTAAACGCAGGTTCAGGAAAGCAAACCAGCGACAAATGGGCATCATTCAATCCTGGACCATTAGACGAGGCAAAGCAAACCGCACTTGAGTATACAATCTCTAGTAATGACAAACCAGAAATATTTGCGATCGCACCAACAATTGATGCCGTAGGTAATCTCACTTATACCCCCGCAGGTAATATTACATCTCCCACAACCGCAACCATTGGCATCAAAGTTAAAGATAGTGGTGGAATCGAAAATAATGGGGTTGATACATCAGTCGAAAAAACCTTCACCATCACCATTAACCCCTTAGAAGTTAGCATCACTGCCGCAACTGAATTTGTCAACGAAGGTAACAGCAACACCAGCGAATACAACTTCACAGTCAAATTATCTAACCCCAACAGCGAAGCAGTCACCGTTAAATATGCAGTAGTTGGAGATACCGCAACCCTACTTGATAAAGACTTCCTTGATGGTTCCGGTACTGTAACATTTGCACCTGGAGAAACCAGCAAAACTATCAAAGTCCTCATTCAAGGTGATACCAAATTTGAAGCTGAGCAAACCTTCAAAGTCAACTTAACTGAAGTCACAAACGCGACTTTAGGTACAAAAGCAGAAGCAATCGGTACTATCCGCAACGACGATTTAAAACCCACCGTAAGTATTGCCAATGCGATCGCAAAGGAAGGTAATACAGGTACAACACCAATCACATTTACCGCAACTTTATCTAGCGCTAGTGATGAAGAAATCAAAGTCAATTACGCAATTACCGACGGTACAGCCACATCTGGCAGCGATTACGAACCCTTAAATGGTGAATTAGTATTTGCACCAGGACAAACAACCCAAACCCTCAAGTTGAATATCAAAGGTGACACTGAAGTTGAAAAAAATGAAACCTTCTTCATTGATTTAAATAATCCCATCAATGCAACCATTGCTGCCAAAGGTGGTAAAGCAACAGGAACAATTGCCAATGATGATGGTAACAACAATCTCGATATCGACGGTGACGGAAATAACGACATTATCTGGCGTAATTATAAAACAGGTGATAATGCAGTTTGGTTAATGAACGGTACGCAATTTAAACAAGGTATTTTTACTACCCCCGAACCAGACAATAGCTGGAGAAACGAAGGAATTGCCGACTTTACCGGAGATGGTAAATTAGACTTCTTGTATCGCAATTATAAAACAGGTGAAAACGCGATTTGGCAAATGAATGGCACAGTTCGCGAAAAGATTATTCCCATCCTCACCGTTACAGATAAAGATTGGAAAGTTGAAGGAACTGTAGACTTCAATGGCGATAAAAAAGTTGATATTATTTGGCGTAACCAACGCACTGGTGAAAATGCAGTTTGGTTGATGAATGGTGCTACTTTTGATAGTAGCTTCTTCCTCACCAAAGTAGACGCTCCTGGCTGGGAAATGGAAGATTTTGCTGATTTTGATGGCGATAAAAAAATCGATATCCTCTGGCGCAATTCTATTACTGGTGAAAATGCCATTTGGAATATGGATGGCACCAAAGATTTCAAAAAGGCAAGCTTTATTACCCAAGTTAAGGATACTGATTGGAAAATAGAAGGAGTTGGCGACTTTAACAACGATGGCAAAATTGATATCGTCTGGAGAAATTATCGCACTGGCGAAAATGCTGTTTGGCTCATGAATAATACAACCCTGAATATCGGTGTGTATTTATCTAGAAATATCGATAATAATTGGAGAATTGAGCAAGTTGCTGACTTTACTGGTGATGGTAATTTAGACTTCCTCTGGCGTAATTACAAAACAGGCGAAAATATGTTTTGGCAAATGAATGGCACAACTCGCGAGCAAGTCGTATCTCTACTTAAAGTTGATGACCCTTTCTGGGAAATTGCCCCTTAATCACTGACGATGTATGTGGGGAAAATAAAATTACCCCACCCTATCCCCTTGGAAAGGGGAGGGAACTATATTTCTAGTTACCCCCCTTTATAAGGAGGGTAATTCCGAGGTATCAAGGAAAAACAGACTTTTGTATACACCTTATATCAGAGTGGTGTTGTTTTAGGACATAACTACTTGCTGTTCCGTCTCCGATACATTTTTAACTGCTGGAATTAATCCTTGGATTGCTAACACCGAACAATGGGCGTGATGCAATACATAATTACTAACGCTACCAAGGAAAAATTCGCTTAACCCAGCATGTCCCCGACGACCAAGGATTATCACATCAGCTTGCCAATTTCGAGCCATTTCGCAAATAATCCTTCCTGGATCACCGAAATTTTGCGTAAATTCTGCCGTAAGCCCTTCAGAATTCGCGACCTTGCATAAAAAGTTTAAAAAGTCAATACTCTCTTGCTTTAAACCATCCCATTGTTTCAATGTTTGCGTTAAAGCTTCCGAATGTATTGCGGGGTAAAAGCTGTAAGTATCCATCGAAATTGGATTTATAGTGCGATCGCTATAGGGTGACATCACATGTACTAGCATCAAACCAGCATTAGTTGCTTTTGCTAGAGCTAACGCTTCATCAAAAACAAGATTACCAATTTGATTGTTTTCGACTGCTACTAAAATCTTTTTAAACATATTCAATTGTCCTTTTATTAACTGGATTAATTCAACCAGTACAAGAATGCATAATTTAAGATTTGTTTACTTGAGAACTAGTGAATTAATTTTGGGGAGAAATATCAATAACTACTTTACTCTCTAACTTTACCTCTTTTTATTGAGCATTTAGCCTAAATAGTCATAAAAATATAAGTTTAGATTCCAATTTAGAGATTTTTGATTAGGGAACAGGAAGAAATAAATTACCCAAAATTGTAGTAGGGGTCTCCCCACCCTTCGCGTGATAGTATCGGTGAGTATATGAGAAAGAAGATTTTATTTTCTGGAAGTCCCTAAGTTCGCAAAATTTACTATTATCTTATCTCCCAATATTTGCTGTCTTTTCTTTTGTGTTTTTTCTCTTTGAGGATTCGCTGTTTTTCGAGATTTTTTTTTTGATGGACATTGTTCGCAACTCCTCCAGTAAGTTTGACTAAACTAGGATTTATTACAACCAATCTTATTTCCAATTTCTTCCCCGAAGCTAATGAGTACAAGTAGAAGCGTAAAAGCTGATGATATAAGCTTTACGAAGCTGGGGGAAGTTGTAAAATTAGGGGAATCCCCCAACTAATATCCCAACTAATACATTAATGACTAATTCATGGCACGAGTAAGTTACGGAGCGGAAACTAAAAAACGGGCAAAACGCTTGTTAGAAGTATTGTTAGCTTATGCAAACGACACTTTAGACTGCGATGAAACAGCATTAGATGCATTGAGATTAAACATTCAAATTCGCTGGCAATCGGAAGTTCGATAGTTTGGGCAAAGTTGAACCAGGAAACCAAATTGCGATCGCGGCATTAATAAAAATTATTGAATCTACAAAAAAAGACTCATTACGTCGTAAAGCAGCTTTTAGCTTGGGAAAAATTGATCCTGGAAATGCGATCGCAATTTCGACATTGGAAAATATCATTAATTCTCCAAAAAATGCAGCATTACAAATTCAAGCCGCAGAAAGTTTATCAATAATTGAACCAGAACGAGCAAAAATAATATATCCTAACATTCACCAAATCACAACAAATCTCGGTAAATCAAGCATTCAAACAAAAAATATCAATCAAAATACAAAATACTCAGAATATCTAGTTAAAGAAGAATTTATTACCAAATTGGAGCAAGGAATTATTGCTACTCAAGATGAAGAAACTAAGCGACGCAGAGCCTTAAAATTAGCACAAACAGATATGGGAAACCCCTTCGCATTTAGAACCCTAGTGAATTTAGTCAAATTTGGCAGCACCGATATTATTCGTAAAAGAGCCGCAGATAACTTAAAAAAAGTTTTATTAGACATCGACCGAATTTAATTATGCGTTACCCAGAACCCTTGTAGATACTGCGAAGTTGCCGCGAAACTTTGCCACGGGGAGTATCCCCGTGGCAAGATTTCGAGAATATTCTGTCCCGGCACATTCGCGTAGCAATGCTACGTCTCTACGTCTTTTCCACCAGATGTCTATTTTATAGAACAACACGGTATGCGTAAAACTCAGGGCTTCAGCCCTGAGATATAAGCGACACGTAGCTTGCTTCCCGGAGGGTGCGACTTTAGTCGCCTTGAATCTTTTTGGGTTCTGACAATGAATCTATCCAATCTTCCAACAATTGTGTAATGGTTTTATCTGATGTTGCAGCGTAGGACTGCAATTTATAGTATCTCCGGTCTGAAAGCCTAACATTCAACCTTTTAATTTTCATATTGTCCTCCAATGGCGTTACTTCTATGCTACTATATGTATAGAGGTCGAAACAAGAGAATATTCAAAGGTCATAAATCGGTGTTAACAAATCACGTATATAAATTAAGACCTAACGTGGGTCAAACGGAACAGATGTTGTGCTGGGTTGATATGCTACGCAGTCACTATAATTGGTGTCTGGGAGACAGATTAACTCAGTTCAATCAACAATATATCCAAGGAAATTACTGCGATATTAGAACTAAAGCTGAAGCTTGCCCAATAACTTGTTTTGTTAGCAAGAATGGGGCAAGTGGTGAACCTTGGAAAGAAGATAAAAAAGGTGTTCTTAAGAATCCAAGACGGAACGCTGGTGATATTCAAATTACGTCATTACCAATATTAAAGTCTGCTAGACCTTGGTATGCGGGGATTGATTCAACCGTATTGCAGCAAAACGTAAAACGCCTAGATACAGCATACAAAAACTTCTTTGTTGGCGTAGCCTGCCCGAAGGGCATAGGTAGGGGTTTTCCATCATTTAAAAATCGTTCTAACTTCAGTTCTTTTTCCTATGCGATGGGGGTTAAAACCAAGGGAAGTAAAATATACCTGCCAAAATTAGGTTGGATGAGATATCATAATTCCCGCCCTATTCCTAATGGGTATGTCGTCAAAGCAGCAACTATTAGAAAACGACAAGATGGTTGGTATGTATCAGTAAGGATTGAAGATAAAAGCATCCCAATCCTCGTGGCAAAACCATTGAGTGAAGTTAAGTCTGTGATTGGTTGCGACTTAGGAATAACTAAACTAGTTCACCTATCTGATAATTTTCAATTCGATAATCCCAGATTTTCCACTAATAAGAAAGTTAGACGGATATTAAAAATCAGACAACGACGTGTAAGTAGAAAAGTAAAAGGTAGTAAAAATAGGAAGAAAGCTGCTGCAAAAGTCGGAATGTTCCACAAAAGAATTAGTGATAAACGAACGGCTTACCAGTGGAGTGTTGCCAACAAAATAGTTTCTAGAAAAGTTGATGCTGTTGCGGTAGAGGACTTAAACATATC
>NZ_NTFS01000151.1 GCF_002289455.1 Brunnivagina elsteri CCALA 953 | reverse complement strand
GTGCAATATGAATAAGGTAAAACAATAAAATAAAGTAAAACAATAAAATAAGGTAAAACAATAAAATAAGGGCAAACAACCGTTTGCCCCTACTAAAAAAATCTATTTTACTTAATTGGGGATTTCCAGAAAATAAAATATCCCAATCGTATCATTTGTAAGACGGGGATTATCCCGTACCTAACTACATTGTTAACGATTGTGCGTTTGTTTCAATTAACTTCGACAAATCTTGCAAAAAAGCGGCAGCATGGGAACCGTAAATAATTCGGTGATCGCAGGTAATATTTACTTGCATTTGCGGCTTCACACCAAACATTCCATCAGCAGTGGCAACAACTTGCGATCGCGATGCTCCAATTGCCAAAATCGAACCCTGTCCTGGTGGTAAAATAGCATCAAATGTATCTACACCAAACATTCCCAAATTGGAAACGGTGAAAGTACCTGTGGTATATTCTTCCGGTTGCAGTTGTTTTGCTCTAGCACGTTCAACCAAAGATTTCCAGTTGCGGGAAAGCGAGTAAATATCGATTTGGTCAGCATTTTGCAATACTGGGGTAATCAATCCACCATCATCCATTGCCACAGCAACAGCGATATTGATGCCAGAGTGATAAACAATACCTTGGTCAGAATAACTAGCATTTAATAAAGGATGTTTTTGTAACGTTACCGCAACAGCTTTCGCTAGTAATGCGGTCATAGTTACGCCTTTTGATTTAATTTGCTTGTATAGTTTGTCGAGTGCGTCGGTAGTGATGGTATAACCAACACGGAACTCCGGTACTCCCAGACTGGCAACCATTCCGCGAATAACAGCGTTTTGCAGCGTCGTAAATGGGGTTATTTGTCCGGGAACTACAGCGACTGGTGCGGGTTTTGGCGCGATCGCAGCAACTGGTGTTGTAACTGGTGCAATAATTGGGGTTACAGTAGGAGGTGCAGAAACTTTACCAGCAGCAGCTTCCACATCTTCAGCAACAATACGACCAAAAGGACCACTTCCTGCGATCGCATTTAAATCGACTTTGAATTCTTTTGCCAATTTTTTTGCACGAGGAGAAGCTACAACTCTACCTTCGCGATGGTTTGAGCCATTTTGAGTCGCAGTCACAGGTTCGACAACTGCGGTTGCACTTCCACCACTACTTGCTGCTACTGGTATTAATACTGGTGTTGATGTTGTTGAGCTTGCTTTTGCGATCGCATCGGCAATTTCCGCTTCAGTTTCGGCAATAAACGCGATCGCATTTCCAACAGGTGCAGAATTGCCAGCTGGAACTAAAATATGTGCTAGATATCCTTCATAAAAGGACTCCACATCCATATCTGCCTTATCCGACTCGACAACCACTACTGTTTCACCCTTCTCCACTTTATCCCCAGGGGATTTCTCCCAGGAAACAATTTTACCTTCAGTCATGGTGGAACTAAGTGCGGGCATGAATACTTCGTAAATGCTCATGGGAGTAGTTGGTTAAATCGATACGATAATTGTGGGAATGAACAGCAGATGAATGCCAGATAGAATTGTAGCTTGAATTTGGGATTAGGGATTGGAGATTAGGCATTATTTCCTTAATACCTCCATCTCTCTTTTTGCCCTTTCCGGATTTTTAGAAGCATAACATTAACCTGTTTTATATAAAATTTGTATGAAGAAATCACAAAAACTTCCCCAAAAGCCATAATCCAAAATCTAAAATTGCTAGGAGGAACTATACTACACTCACTCGGTCTATAGATAATGTATTTGTGGTGACGTGAAAACAAGATAATAGGGATTAGGCTCTAAAGTTAGGGGGGTGCGATAAAACCCTACATTAATTAATTCTGAATCCAGAATCCTGAATCCTAACTCCTAACTCCAGAATTCTGACTCCTAACTCCTAACAAAGAAGATTTATACCTAAAGCAATAGGAGGTTTGCTGACAAATAAGTATTAAAATGCCAAGTTGATTAACAAAAATCTTTGAAACATGGTTTTAATTATGTCGGCAAAGTTAAAGATTTTTATGATACTACTACTTAGTATCTTTGCCACAGCCACAGCTGGTTCTATTTTGACTAACCGCCAGCTAAATACAGCGATTTCCACAAATCAAAACGTGCAAGCGCAACAACCGCGTGTGGCAATTCCTACTACAAATCTAGCAATAAATCCAGAACGGGCAAAATATAAAACCATACCTTTAGAAAGTGTCAAATCTGGACTTCAGGGTAGTGATCCAGCATCATTAGCGATGGATGTATTTGATACTTATAAAAGCGATATGCCTCCGGGATTAAGCTCCGCTTATCGCACCAAACGCCAAGTCGAAGTCGTTTATCCATATGCCAATCAAGCTTTAGTCACTATTACCCAAAATGTAACAGTACGAAACTATCCCACTACTATCCGCTACCGTGTTGAACTCACTAGTTTTGGTATAACTATACTTGCTAATTCTCCTCCCATGTGGAAAATAGTTTGGGTTGGTTTGCAAGAACAAAAATAGGAGTTAGGAATTAGGAGTTAGGAATTAGGAATTAGAAATGTAAGAACAATAACTCTTAACTCTTAATTCCTAACTCCTAACTTAATTAAACGTCACCGCGAATTTCTTCAACGATGCCATCACGCAAAACAATTTCTACTTGCAACTTGTTAATCAAGTTATCACCAGGTTCAACACGGAAAAAACCTTCCATTTGGAACTGGTTTACTTCTTCGTCTAAGTTCAACATCTGAACTTGTTGAAGGTTTTGCAAACTCTGGTTTTTTTGTTCCAGGAGTTCGCTTTTCTTCTCGTTTACCTGTCCTTGAATATTATCAATTTGTTGCAAGGTTTGGGGTCCAGGAGGTTGCATTGATTGCTTTTGAATTTCGGCAACCGCTCTTTGTCCTTGGATGTCCAGTTGTTGTAATTGCTGGTCGATTTGGATGATTTGAGCTTGGAGTTGTTGCTGTACTTCATCCTTCCAAAGCGTGGTGACAATCGCTTTGACGTTGACAGAGCGTTTTAAAAGTAGTTGTTTGGACACGTCCATAAATGTTTCACGTTCACTCGTTAGTTTGCAATTGTGGAGGCTTTAGGCGAACATGTTGTTAATCGTATCGCAATAGCGCTCCATCACAACATGTCGCTTAATACTCAGCTTCTGTGTCATCATGCCATTTTCAATCGAAAATGGCTCCAGTATTAGTCTGAACTGATTAATGCGATCGTCTGAACGATAGCCAGGACGATTCTGCACTTCTCGATTCATTTCTTGGCGAAATAAATCCTGGACAATTTTACTCTCCAGATTTACTTTTTGGCTGCCTGCCAGTGTAACATTGTCGGATTGTATACACAGTTGCAAATTTTGTGATTCTGCCCATTTTGCCAAGGTTTCAACATTGGGAACAATTAAAGCCCCAATACTGCGTTGATCTTGTCCGACGAGCATAATTTGGTCAATATAGAGCGATCGCAAACAAGCATCTTCGATTGGTTGCGGTTCGATATTTTCGCCATTGGTTAATACAATCGTATCCTTGGCACGTCCGGTTAAAATTAGGTCTTTATTCTCACTCTCCCAACCCAAATCACCGCTATCAAACCAACCTTGGCTATCAATGGCTTTTGCAGTCGCGATAGGATTTTGATAATAACCCTGCATTATTTGTGGTCCACGCAACAACACTAAACCCTTTTCCCCCATCCCTAAGGGTTTGCGTGTCTCTAGGTCAACAATTTTTACTTCGGTTCCCGGTACTGGCTGTCCTGCCGCACCTCTGACATTTCGCCATTTTCTTCGTACATGGGTGACAGGAGAGGTTTCAGTTAATCCATAACCGACCAAAATATCAACTCCCACTATCTCAAAAAACAAGTCGATGTGGCGAGGTAATGCACCACCACCACTAACCATTTGCTTAACCTTTCCCCCTGTCGCTTCTCGAACTTTACTGTAAACTAGCTTTTCACCGACAGCATGTAACGGTGATAGTACAGTTGCTTGAATGCTCGCTGCTAAACGCTGTAAAGCCGATATGTGAAAATTATCCAAATCTAAACCTTCAGCAATACGTTTGGCTTTAATATACTTTTCGCTAATACCCAGTAAATTATTCACCAACCGTTGTTTTGAGGCAGGTTGCTCGCGAAACTGCTTCTGTACCCCCTCATAAATCGACTCCAACAAACGCGGCACAGCAATAATATAGTTGGGTTGAAATTTCTTCAAATCGGCTTTAATTGACCGCAAATTTGTGTATATCTGCGTACAAGCTTGACCAAAGAGAAAATACTCACAACTGCGCTCGTAACTATGCCAAGTCGGGAGAATACTTAAAACCATATCCCCTGGATTTGGCGTAACTATTGAACCCAAGGATGTCACCTGATGCATCAAATTTGCATGGTTGAGCATTACACCTTTAGGCTTACCAGTTGTACCCGAAGTATAAATTAAAGTTGCTAAATCCTCCCGCTTCCGTTGGACGGATTGGAAATTATGCTGTTTGCCAATTTCCATCAATTGACTAAAATTCAACACCTTTAAGCTGTCATCGCTTTCTGGTTGTTCCTCCGAAAGCAAAACAACAAACTCAATTGGTAATTCATTTAAACCCTGACGCAGCTTTTTCAAGGTTTTCAAATCTTCCAATACTAAAGCTGTGCTGCCACTATTGGCGATAATAAATAGTAATTCCTCTCGTTCTGCCAAGGAACTCCGTACTGCATTCACCGCTCCAGCCATCATAATTCCTTGGTCAGCAATTAACCAACTAGGAGAATTATCCGAAAGTAAGGAAATCATATTTCCTGGATTCACTCCCAAAGCTTGCAACCCAGAGGCAAAACACTGAATTCTCTCATATAGCTGGGTATATGTAAAAGCAACTTCTGGCTTGGCATGGGGGTCACGAACTGCAACAATGTTTGGGTGTCGTTTTGCTACCACAGCCCAAATTTCTGGCAATGTTTGCACGTCAGAATAATCAATCAAATCCTTGGCAACACGACGTTCTTGCTCTGTATAGGTTGAGAAAAAACTTGGGTCAACAGATGTTTTTACCATAACCACCTCACTTAAAAATTAAGCATATTTTACACACAGCAGATTTCGCTATTTAGCTAAGATATCTGATTAAAACCATACAATCTCTTCTCTCTGCTTTTCTTTAGGAATCTGGATTTATCCATCGAGAATACTCTATGCTGTGATAGACTATTATCAGTAAATAGCTATATAACTAAATAGCAACAGTAGCTGAGGTTGAATCGGTAGCACAAAGTGCTTCCTCTCAAAGACCGCTTTTCCAATATGAATTTTAGATTGTTTTTTGGGGATTGGATTGTATAGTAACCAAAATCCAAAAATTCACTGATTTTCTGCGATCGCACAAGAGGTAATTAACAATGAATTCGATGGATATTCTGTTTCTAACTTTGGCAAGCACAATTGCTTGTGTGGCATTACCGAGATTAATATCAATAATTATGGTGATGGGAGCTAAGTCAATTCAACAACATCATGTTATTACTTTGCAAAAAGCTAGCCATGATGTGGTGACTAGTTTTCCCTTCTGCACAACCTACAGTCTAACCAGCACTCCGTCGTGTAAATTTAGTCCACATTTCTGTGGTAAATGTTCACACCAATAATTGAATCAGAAAGGGGGAGATTTTCCGCAATTGGGCATGGTATTTCCAGCTAAATCTCAAATTATTTATCAAAGCATCCCCCTTTAGACATAATTTAACTATTGAAATATTATTTTTTCCTGATGATAGTCTTTATAAATTACCAATATTCCCGCTAACTATTATTTAGTATTCTGTTGCAAACTAATAAATAGAACCTAATCTTCAAAATGGAGATTTTCTATGACATTGGTGGATATTCTATTCCTCACTGCCGTGAATGCGATCGCTTGCATTATTTTACCGAAATTTTTGTTCACAATTTCTACAGCGAAGTACAAACAGGTAAAACCACCATCAGAAAATATTGAACTCAACAGAACAAGTACAACAGATAGTACAGAAGTCCCCAGTTTCCCTTATTAGCAATTGAGTATGCAAACCCAAAATCAGCACAACAAGCGACACAAATAGACAGCAAACTGAATTGACGCGACATTCCTAACCCAGCTTTTTCCACAATAGAGAAACTGGGTTAGGAATATCTGTATCCCAAGCCAACCGTAGGGGTGGGGTCTCCCCACCCTTCGCATGATAGTGTTGGGAAGTATGTGATTTGAAGATTTTATTTCCTGGAAGTTCCTTTCTGTAAGGGAACACCAAAAAATAGATTGTCCCAGTATATAAGGGGCGGGGATACCCTACGAATGATAGTGTTGGTAAGTATATGATTTGAAGATTTTATTTCCTGGAAGTTCCTTTTTGTAAGGGAACACCAAAAAATAGATTGTCCCAATATATAAGGGGCGGGGATACCCTACGAATAATACGATTGATAATTATATAATTGGGGTATTTTATTTTCTGGAAGTTCCTAAGTATACTAAAAACGGGTTACAACTATACTTTTAGATTGCATAAAAACCTTAAAGATGCAACATAAGTCAGCATGACAAAAGTTCAGTTTTTACCCGTGGGCAGTATATCTAAATAATCACAATTAATAAGCAGCTCTCGCTAGCCAAGATATAGTAATACCCAAAACCGAACCAGCAATTACTTGAAACGGTGTATGTCCAAGTAATTCCTTGAGACGATCTTCCTTAAATTCATGGTGTTCCTGGAATAATTCATCTATCATTTGGTTGAGGATGCGTGCTTGCTTGCCTGCTGCTTGACGAACCCCTGCCGCATCGTACATCACAATAATGGCAAAAACCATTGCAACTGCAAAGTCTGGGGTTTGCCAACCTAATGTTTGCCCAACTCCTGCTGCTAAAGCTGTAACTAAAGCTGAATGGGCACTCGGCATTCCTCCAGTGGTGACTAATACCTGGACATTCAGTTTGCGGTTTTTTATGATTTCGATCGCAAGTTTCAGAACTTGAGCAATTAGACAAGCAATGAGGGCAACTAGCAGCACTCGGTTATTTAAGATGTCGCCTATGTCCTGCATGGTATTTTAGATAGGGAAAGCAAATAATAGCAGTGTTCATTGTCAGAAAAAAAGTCTTGAATGCAACCAGACAGAAAAAAGTCAGCAAAACAAAGTCAGCAGAACGGGATAACTTTTGTTGCAGGCTGTCAGGGAATTTACCACAGAGAAAAAATAGTCTTGCTAATCGATCTGCGAATCTTTAATTTATGAATTTTTAAACCCACAGATTTCAAAATTAGAAGACGACTTCGAGTCACCCCGTTTTTAAGCTGTATAGATACTTTTCCTTGTCAGTTTCTTAGCGATCGCGACTGGTGATAAAATGCGCCAAAGCAATCAGTGGCTGTGCTTTTTCACCATAGGGTTTGAGTTCGGCACAAGCTTCTTCAATCAATTGGTTCGCTTTTTGACGGGAATCTTCAATTCCCCAGAGACTAGGATAGGTGACTTTCTGTGCTTTTAGGTCTTTACCTACGGATTTACCAAGTTTCTCCTGGGTAGAAGTTATATCCAGAATGTCGTCAATTATCTGGAAAGCTAGCCCGATATTTTGCGAGTAACGGGACAAACTTTGGATATTTTCTGGTGAAGCACCTGCCAAAATTCCCCCACAAACCACACTAGCTTCTAACAGTGCGGCAGTTTTGTGGTTGTGGATGAAGTTGAGGGTTTCTAAGGAAGTATCTGTTTTCCCTTCACATTCTAAATCGACGACTTGACCACCAACCAAACCAGCAGCACCCGTTGCCCGTCCTAAACGGAAAATTACTTGCAAAATCCTATCTGGGGGAACGTTTTTGGTTTCAGTGACAACATGCTCAAAGGCATATGCCAGCAAACCATCCCCTGCTAAAATTGCGATATCCTCACCATAAACCTTGTGATTTGTCAACTTGCCCCGTCGATAATCGTCATTATCCATTGCGGGCAAATCGTCATGAATTAGGGACATTGTGTGAATCATTTCCAAAGCGCAGGCTGTGGGCATGGAAATTTCAATTGTGCCCCCGATCATTTCGCAGGTAGCAATGCATAAAATCGGACGTAACCGTTTGCCTCCAGCTAGCAATGAATAGCGCATTGCTTCGTAGATTTTGTCTGGGTAGTTCATGGGAACAGCTTTGTCCAGTGCTGTTTCGCAAAGTTGCTGTCTTACCTTGAGATAGGAAAGAAGGTCAAACTTGGTTTCGGTTGAAGTTGTCTGAATATTATCGGCTGCTACCATGCTAAGTTTCCTTGGACTTTTGTCATCTAGGTTAGAATTGTAAGGGAGTAAGTTGAGTTTTGATGATTAATTGTTATTTGTTAATGCTTAGGTATTTCCTACTGTACAGACGGGTAATTTCGCATTTCTACTAATAACTATTCCATAATCTCAACTTTTTTGAGATAACTAGAAACAGTATTTTGTAGTAACATCGCCACAGTCATAGGTCCGATACCTCCAGGAACGGGGGTAATATATTCAGCAACAATCGAAACTGACTCAAAGTGGACATCTCCGATTAAGCTACTGTTGCCGTCCGCATCGACTATGCGATTTATTCCCACATCTACCACAATTGCGCCCGGTTTCACCATCTCGCGGGTAATAAGTTCACGAATTCCCACAGCCGCAACAAGGATATCTGCTGTTTGACAGATAGATTCGAGGTCGTGCGATCGCGAATGTGCTACTGTCACGGTGGCATTTTTTTCCAATAGCATTAAGGCAAGGGGTTTACCAACTAAGATGCTGCGTCCAACTACTACGGCTTGTTTCCCTTGTAGTTCTATTTTATATTCTTCTAAAAGCCGCATCACTCCAGCAGGGGTACAACTCCGTAAACCTGCTTCCCCTCGCACCAGTTTTCCCAAATTTAGGGGATGTAATCCATCTACGTCTTTATCGGGTTCGATTTTGTGTAGCAGTTCTACCGAGTTTAAGTGTGCGGGTAGGGGTAATTGCACGAGGATACCATCAACCCGTTCGTCTTGGTTAAGTGCGGCAATTTCCGCTTCCAGTTCGGCTTGGCTTGTATTCGTGGGAAAATGCCTACCAAAGGAGTTAATCCCTACTTTTTGACAAGCACGTTCTTTTCCCCGTACATAGGCAGCAGAAGCGGGATTATCACCAACCATGAGTACAGCTAAACCAGGAGAACGTCCAATTTGGGACTGTACCTTGGTAATTGCTGTCGATAGTTCCTGCTGAATTTTGGCAGATAATGCCTTTCCATCAAGTATTTTGGCTGTTTGCATCATTAATTGGGCATTGGGGATGGGGGATGGGGGAATGGGAATGGGTAAACATTATTGGCAATGCTTGATACCCTTTTCTCTCCATAAGTAAATATCTTCTCAGATTCCTTGCCTCAGTAGTAGAGTGTATTTCCAAAATTAAAAAGCGTGGTATTTTTGGAAACTAGCTCGATTAAAATAGCGACAAGACAGATACTGATGTCAAATTCAAATTTATCCCACGTTCAAATTTGGGGTGCTATGGAACAAGTACACTTTTTTTACCGTTCTTTCTCTGTATTTCGTAGGACTCTGGCTCTATTTTTCTTGTCTGGGTTAGCGGGTTGTGGGAATGTGAATATTTCGAGTATGAATGCGATTGGTGCGAATATCACGCCAATTCGGCAATTAACGCCGCAGCAAAATAACACCACTGTCTATATTCAAGGCAAAATCGAAAAGCATATACCCCTATTGAACAAGCACGCTTATCAGTTAAAAGATTCTACTGGTTCGATTGTGGTTTTAACCAATCAAACCGATTTACGTGTGGGTTCGCAAGTTGTTTTTAAAGGTCAACTTCGCTACAAGAGTATTCCTTTAGCTGGACAAGAACAGGGAGGAATATATCTGGAAGAAAAGTAATAATTAATACTAGCGATGATTCTATAAATAATTATGAATAAATGATGAGGAGAATAAAGAAGTGGCTGAAGTTGCAATCGCAATTTTATATCGGGATGGAAAGTTTCTCATGCAACTGCGGGATAATATTCCGACTATCCTTTATCCGGGATATTGGGCTTTGTTTGGAGGACATATTGAACCGGGGGAAACTCCAGAAGTGGCAGTACAACGGGAAATATTAGAGGAGATTGGCTATAATTTGCCTTCTACATTTACTTTTTTTGGTTTTTATCCAGATGAAAAAGTCATGCGTCATGTTTTTCACGCACCTCTGGAAGTAGAATTTAATCAGCTAGTTCTCAATGAGGGGTGGGATATGGGTTTGTTAACACCTGAACAGATTGATAAAGGTGTTTGTTATTCTGAAAATGCCCAAGAAGAACGTCTTTTAGGACCAGTACATCAAAGAATTTTACAAGATTTTATTAATTCGTAATTCAATATTTAAGAAAGATGACCCATCGGGTAGTCTCTACGTCATGAATCATAACTTAAAATAACGATGCAAGTTACCAAATTACCTCGATGGTTAAGTATTGGAATCGCTTTTCCCCTTGCCATTCTCAATGGTTGGGTATTGCTACAGTTTGTTCAGTATTTTCAACCATTAGTTAATGTTTTTGTTGCTGCAATATTACTCGCATTTATTCTTGACTATCCCATCGAATTTTTCCAAAGCCAAGGGATAAAAAGAAAACTTGCGATCGCAGGAGCATTGTTACTGACAATTGTCTTGGTTGTGGCTTTAGGTATAACCCTTGTACCACTGATTCTCGAACAAATTTACGAACTCGCAAATGCTCTGCCGACTTGGATTGAATCGGGTTCGCAACAATTACAAGCTTTTCAAGATTGGGCACTCAAACAGCAGGAATTACCAATCAATATTAGTGGTTTAATCACTCAACTTGTAGACCGTTTATCCAGTCAATTACAAACTTTTACAGGTCGTATTCTCAGTATTGCTGTTGATACAATTGGGACGCTGGTAAATGTACTGCTAACAGTAGTATTAACAATCTATATGGTATTAAACGGTGACAAACTTTGGGACGGTATTTTTCAATGGTTTCCAGCACATATAAGCACTCAAGTTAGACAATTACTACGTGAAGATTTTCAAAATTATTTTATTGGTCAAGCATCATTAGGTGCAATTCTTTCAGTTACATTAATACTAGTATTTTTATTGCTGCAAATACCTCTAGCTTTGTTATTTGGACTGACAATCGGCTTCTTTTCACTTTTCCCTTTTGGTACAACTATTGGTATTCTAATAGTAGCTTTATTAGTCGGTTTACAGAATTTTTGGTTAGGTGTAGAATTGCTCGCTGTTTCAGTGGGAATCGACCAAATTAACTCTAACTTTATTGCTCCTAGAATACTCGGTAATTTAACAGGTTTGAATCCTGTATGGGTAGTAATTTCATTATTAATTGGAGCTAAATTGGGAGGGATTATTGGATTGTTAGTGGCGATACCTTTAGCTAGTTTTATCAAAGAACTTGCCGATAGATGGCGTGCAGGAGTGTTTAAAGTTGAATCATTGCCAAGTTTTGATAAAAATTGAGAAACTACAATCAAGCTGAGGAAAACCCAGATGTTTTAATTGATAAATCAAGGGACAATTGAAGTAATATTTATTTTGAAGTGGGTATGCTCAAGCGACTCTTTCTAAAAAACTGGAAAAGTTTTCGTTATGCGGAATTACCGCTTTACCCACTTACGGTTTTAGTAGGTACAAATGCTAGTGGAAAATCAAATCTAGTCGAAGCATTTGAATTTTTAAAACGTATAGTTGATGGACATCAAATCGAAACCGCATTAGGAGGGGATAAAATACTTGCTCCTATTCGTGGTGGTGTTAGCTGGGCAGCACTGAAACCCGAACGAGAGTTTACTTTGAAAGCATTAGTTCGTGGAGAAGGGGAACAAATAGACTACTTATATGGTGTCACAGTGGGAACAAAACCTGATGCCATGATTCTCGAAGAAAAAATCACCTGTCGTGAATATCAACGGGATAAAAAGACAATTATATTTGAACGAGATTTTGTAACCAGTTACGTCGATTCTAAGTGCGATCGCAAAAATATTCTCAAGATTGCTACCCATCATAAAAACGCACGTTGGACTCTACCTAGTAATAATAAGTCGATTCTAACCTATTTTAAAAATACATACGTCCTTGATAATGTTTCTGAAGTTAATCACGTTATTGAAAATCTCGAAAAAATCTATATATTTAATCCGATTCCTGCCAAGATGCGAGATTTTTCACAACTTTCTAAAACTTTGGAAAGTGATGCTTCTAATTTAGCTGGTGTAATTGCTGGACTTTCATCACGCAAACAGGAAGAAGTTGAAAATACACTATTAGAATATGCGCGTGGTTTACCTGCAGGAAATATCTTAAAAGTTTGGGCAGAACCTGTTGGTAGATACGCTAGCGATGCGATGTTATATTGCGAGGAAGAATGGACAAATGGACAAGTTCAAGAAATTGATGCTCGGAGTATGTCTGATGGTACATTGAGATTTATTGCCATTCTAACGGCTCTTTTAACAGTACCAGAACGCAGTCAATTAATTTTTGAAGATGTTGATAATGGGTTACATCCTTCCCGTGCTGAATTACTTGCGAGAATGCTGTATGAAATTGGTAGAAAACGCCAAATCGACATTTTGGTAACTACTCACAACCCAGCTTTACTTGATGCATTTGGCGCTGATATTGTGCCTTCGGTGGTTGTTGTCCATCGTGATATTACTACAGGTGAAAGTAGGTTGACACGATTGCAGGATATTGAAAGTTTACCCAAGTTAATGGTAACTGGTGCATTGGGACAATTAACTACGGAAGGAACTATTGAGAAGAGTTTGGGAAATGAAAAAATAGATAGGCAAAGGGAGAAAAAGTAAGTTTTTACTAAGAGGTTGTTTGAAAAGTCTCCTTCTATGTCATGCTGAGGAACGTTCGCGCTACTCTACGAGAAGTCGAAGCGCCTACGCGTTCCCGTAGAGTAGCATCTCAGTATGTGGGCTAAACTCCAGATTTTATCCTTCGGGAACGCTAAGAGTATGTTTGAAAAGTCGGACAAGGTATAAATTGTCATTCTGAGTGGAGTCTTACGGAACGTACGCGCTACGCGTTGCCGCAGGCTAGAATCTTGCGTTTCATGCGTATATTGAGATGCTGAGTCCCAAGGGGACACGCTACGCGAACGTGCCTCAGCATGACATTTCGGGGTACTTTTCAAACATCCTCTAAGAGCGTAGCTTGCTTCTCCGTTTCGGAGTACGCTCCACTTCGTTTCGCTTAGAATGACAAATTATACCTTCCCAAACTTTTCAAACATGCTCTAATATCCCCAACTTCTTAGAGGGGATATAAAATTAAATCACTCAGATTTTAAATCACCACTACTCGCGATTAATTTGGGATAAATAAATATAAAAAATATCATCCAAGTTAACATAGGAATTGCGACAATGATAGTTAACCAGATAATTTTAAAGATTAACCAGCTAGCGCTAATTATAATTACAGTAGTGAGAAATATTGACCAAGGTTGACACCACCAAGGTTTATAATTCCAGATATTAATTGATTTTTCTTCTGTCATTTTTGACCTCAAATTATCTAACTATCTCTATTTATTCATCAACAGCCTTTACTATTACATTTGTGTACCGTTGAAGGATATAACCAGCTTGAAATATATCCACGATCGCACCTTGAAGCTGGTTGATGTTAATTTGTAATCCTTCTATCTCAGAACCGCGAAAATCTGTATGATTAAATTTAGCATTAGTAAGTGCAACATTATCCATTTGGCAATTAATAAATTTTACATTTTTTAATACAGTATCTGAAAAAATTGCATCTTTAAGCATACAATCCTCAAATATTACTCGCTCAAATTTAGTAAAATTAAATTGCGATAGTTCCCCTTGGCAACCTTTAAAAAGAACATTCTTAAATCTGGATTTTATTGCTCTCAATCCTAATAATCGACAGTTAACAAACTCTACTCTATTTAAAGAAGCCTCTTCTAATTCTGTATTCGCAAAATCACTCTTATTAATTTGAATATCCTGTAAATCTAGCCTTTTAAAATAAGTATTGACAACTTTAGTATTGTCAAAATATACACAATTAAAACTTACTCCTTTATTTCCTTCTAGTTGGCAGCTTGATAAATATAAATTCTCATAGGTTTCTAATTCATCTAACTGGTTCTCTGGCATACCTCGATTCAGAGTTTCAGGTAAAGGTAAATTAGGAGATTCAATAAATTTATTTTTATGACGCATAATTTTTCAATATATTTTGATTAAATATACTTGATTAAATATATTTGAACATTCAAACTGCTTCAAATTATAAATTAAATCGTCATTTTATAC
>NZ_NTFS01000150.1 GCF_002289455.1 Brunnivagina elsteri CCALA 953 | reverse complement strand
GAACTACAGTATTTTATTAATAAAATTAACAATAAAAATATGACATCCGAAGCATTATTTGAGCAACTCAAACATCCTAATCCCAACATGCGAAACCGAGCAATGTTGGAAATTGCCGATACTCGCGATGAAAATACAATTCCTCGTTTAAGAGAATTTATTTCTTGGTTTTACCTTGGTATTTCTGGCAACACAAAAATCACCCGCTTAGGTGAGGTAAGTTAAATCTCTGAGCGGTTATTATGGGCAAAGATGAAGCAAAAATATACAAACTTAGATTATGGTTAGTCAACTACTAATAGTAATCTTTCAATATATACTATAAGACTGCTTGCTGATTGAGTCTAACTTCTAACTAATACCTACCCAAAATTCAGATACGGATGCTTCTATGGCTACACAAATCGAAATTCCGCTCATTGGTAAAAAGTTAAAGCCTCCATCCCGTTGGGTGTTAGGGTTGTTAGTAGGTGGTTTATTTATCATTTTTGGCGCGATCGCAACCCAAACTTTTAGCAAGCAAGGGATAAGTCAGGAAGAGATTTCACAGCTTACGGTTCCTGTGGAAGCTAAAAATGTCACTTTACGAATTACCGCTAGCGGTAAAGTGACACCAATCCAAAGTGTAAATATTAGCCCTAAAAATGCTGGGATTGTTACACAGTTGTATGTAGAACAAGGTGACAAGGTACAAAAGGGACAAATTATTGCCCGAATGAATAGCGATGATATTCAAGCTCGGATTCAGCAAGCAAAGGCAAATCTCGCACAATCACAAGCACAGTTAGATCAAGCACGTGCCGGAAATCGTCCCCAAGAAATTGCCCAAGTGCGATCGCGTTTAGCCCAAACTGAAGCCCAATTAGCAGCAGCTCGTACCGGAAATCGTCCCCAGGAAATTGCTCAAGCCCAAGCACAGGTAGATGCAGCACAGGCAAAGGTAATTTATACCAGTGAACAAGTAAAACGCTACCGTTACTTAGTTGGACAAGGTGCGGAAAAAAGACAATTATTAGATCAGACATTAAGCGAAGATAATGCCGCAAAAGCAAGTCTAAGGGAAGCTGAAAAAAGATTATCGTTGCAACAAAGCGGTACTCGTTCTGAGGAGATTACCCAACGTCAAGCAGCTGTAGCCGAAGCGAGAGCATCTTTACAGCTATCGGAAAGTGGTTCCCGTCCAGAGGAAATTGCCCAACGTCAGGCAGCTGTAGCTTCCTCACAAGCCCAACTTCAGACAGAATTAGTGACTTTAGAAGACTCAATTATTCGCGCTCCTTTTTCTGGTATCGTTACGCAAAAATACGCAAATATCGGTGCATTTGTCACGCCGACTACCTCCGCAAGTGCTTCAGCTTCGGCGACATCAAGCTCACTCGTTGCCTTAGTGCGTGGTTTGGAAATATTAGCAAGCGTTCCTGAAGCTGATATCGGTAGAATTAAGGAAGGGCAGCAAGTTGAAATCGTCAGTGATGCCTATCCAGAGCAGGTTTTTAAAGGAAAAGTACGGTTAATTGCACCGGAAGCAGTCAAGGAAGAAGGAGTAACATTATTTCAGGTACGGGTACAAATAACTACAGGTGAAGAAAAATTGCGATCAGGCTTCAATGTTGATTTGACGTTTTTAGGCGATGATGTGGCAAATGCCTTATTAGTCCCTACAGTAGCAATTGTCACCGAAAAGGGAAATACTGGTGTGTTGGTTCCCGATGCCCAAAACAAGCCGCAATTTCGCTCTATTAGTATTGGTTCGCAAATAAAAGACCAAACTCAGATTGTAGAGGGAATTAAACAAGGCGATCGCATCTTCTTAAATCCACCTCCTGAATATCAAAAGCAGAAGGAACAAGAGAAGAATGAGAAATAAGAGAATAGAGGCAATTTCCACATTAAACTATGAACATCATCGAGAGTATGACAATGGCAGGAAAAACCCTGCTTTCCAATAGATTACGTAGTGCGTTGACAATGCTAGGAATTGTGATTGGAAATGCTTCAGTAATTGCCATGATTGGAGTTGGTGAAGCAGGACAAAAATACGTTGCCAAGCAATTAAACTCATTGGGACCAAATATTTTATTTGTGTTACCAGGAAACGAAGAAACCCAGCGAATTTCCTTTGAAGTTCCCAAAAATTTAGTCCTCGCAGATGCAGAAGCGATCGCATCTCAGGTTCCCACTGTAGCGGGGGTTGCACCGGAATTAAATCGTCGGCAAAGAGTTTCTTTCAAAAATCGTAATTCTGATGAAAACATCATTGGCACAACTCCAAGTTTCTTGATTGTGCGGGATTTCGACACAACAAAAGGACGCTTTTTTAGCGATATCGATATGAAGCGTAGTAATCAAGTTGTGGTTTTAGGAAGTAAATTTGCCACCAAATTTTTTGGGACAAATAACCCGATTGGACAACAAATACGAATTAAAGATTCGAGATTTGAAATTATTGGTGTACTGAGAGAAAAAGGTTCGAGTGTTGGTGCTGATTACGACAAGGCATTAGTAATACCAATTACAACCTCTGCCAACCGTTTAGTTGGACGCAATTCCCCCTATGGATTAGGTGTAGATTACATTGTCGCTTCAGCACGCGATAGTAAAAGTGTAGATGCTGCTGTGTTTCAAATCACGAATTTGCTGCGTCTGCGTCATAAAATCAACGGAGAAGACGACTTTGGGATACGAACACAAAAAGACGCATTAAAAACCGTCGGACAAATTACGGGAGCATTAACAGTAATGTTAGCTGCGATCGCGGCAATTTCCCTGTTTGTTGGTGGCATTGGGATTATGAATATTATGCTGGTTTCCGTCACCGAACGCACCAGTGAGATTGGCTTAAGGAAAGCAATTGGTGCAACCCAGCAAGATATTCTCTTGCAATTTACGATTGAGGCTGTTATTGTTTCTGCTGCTGGTGGTTTGGTTGGTGCTGCTGTAGGTGTTTCCGGAGTTTTACTAGTAGGTGCTTTGACTCCCTTAGAAGCAGCGATTTCACCAATTGCGATCGCGTCTGCTGTAGGAATTTCCGGTGCGATCGGTTTATTTTTTGGTGTTGTTCCTGCCCGTCGTGCGGCAAAACTTGACCCAATTGTGGCATTGAGAAGTGTTTAATAATTTTGGATTTTAGATTAAATAGACTTATTTATATTAGTTGAGAATCTCAAAATACAAACAGATTTTATTTAAATATAAAATTCACAATCAAGTATAAAAATCTAAAATTAAGTAATTATATGACTCAATCTAAAATCCAAAATCCAAAATCTAAAATTGCCACGATTATCCGCTTAGAAAATATCTTTAAAATTTACGGGATTGGAGAAACCGAAGTTCGTGCCCTTCAGGATGTAAACTTAATTATTGAAGAAGGGGAATATTGTGCAATTATGGGACCATCAGGTTCGGGAAAATCAACAGCCATGAATATTATTGGTTGTTTAGATCGACCCAGTTCCGGACATTATTATTTAGATAACCTTGATGTTGCTCAAATGGAAGATAACGAACTTGCTCATATTCGTAATAAAAAACTCGGATTCGTCTTCCAACAATTTCATTTATTACAGCAACTAAGCGCTCTAGAAAATGTCATGTTACCAATGGTTTATGCAGGTATTCCTAACAACGAACGTCGAGAAAGGGCAGCCGAAGCACTAATAAAAGTTGGCTTAGAAAATCGGATGCAAAACAAACCCAACCAACTATCAGGAGGACAACAACAACGAGTTGCGATCGCACGTTCAATTGTCAATCGTCCTGTTTTACTCCTCGCAGATGAACCCACAGGAGCGCTAGATTCCCGTACCACACAAGAAGTCTTAGATATTTTTACCGAACTCAACACCAGTGGTATCACCGTCATTATGGTGACGCATGAACCCGAAGTAGCCCGTCAAACCAGACGTATTGTTTGGTTCCGAGATGGGGAAGTTATCCATTCCAACCTCACGCCAGCCGATTTAAACCAAGTTGCAAACTCTTAATCCACACTCATTAATATTACCTTGAATAGCCCCAAATAAAACTACCCCTCCCTAACCCTCCCCTTATAAAGGGGAGGGAACTGGATTTCTATTTCTAGTTTCCCTCCTTTATAAGGGGGGACTAAGGGGGGTAATTTCGAGATATCAGGGGAACAAACTTATTACCGTAGACTTAAGCGGTGAGGAGATTCTTTTCATGCCTTTTACTAAGCGACTTTCCTTGTTGGGGAATCGAGAACAACCTCAGCAACCGAGAAATCCCGTTTAATTTTATGCTTATTGAGATATTCAAAGGGATTATCAGCATCAAAAGGTGTACCATCGAATAACTTGATGGGTTGACGAGTATAACTAATATCCAAGCCCAATTCGCGAGCTGCGGTACTAAATACCCGAACACGACATACCCGTTCCACAACTTCTACCCAGTTGCGGGGGAAAGGTGTATCACCCCAGCGTGCTAATTGGGTCATAATCCAAATTTGTTCGGTACGACTAGGACGGTTGATTGCCGATTTCGCATAGAATTGGTGGTGAGCATATTCAACTGGATTTTCTAAATCGCAGGTATTCTCGTAGGGGTCCCCCAGTTGGATATAATCAATACTGGTACTGACATACTCAGGTCTAGCTAAGATATGGCGAATTTCTTCAGCATTTTCCGGTAGGGAACAGTAATAACAAGCTTCCAGTAAAGCTTTGGTAAGAGCAATGTGGGTATTCGGGTACATCTCTGCCCAATCTTCCCGCACTCCCAACACTTTACCAGGATGTCCCAACCAAACTTCCACATCACTTGCGATCGTAAAACCTGCACCTTCTTCAGCAGCGCGAAGATTCCAAGGTTCGCCAACACAGTAGCCATCGATACTACCATTTTGCAAATCCACCACCATCTGAGCAGGGGGAATGGTTTGAATATGCACATCTTCGTCGGGGTCAATACCACCTGCTGCTAACCAATACCGAAGTAACAAATTGTGCATTGAGGCTGGGTGAACTACCCCCATTGTGTGCCGTTTATCGCGGGTACGCAGTAAGAAGTCGTGGAAGCTAGATAAATCCTGCACACCTTGTTGTAAGAAGTTCTTATTCAGGGTGATGGCATTACCGTTGCGAGTCATAGTTAAAGCAGAGACAACAGGCAATGGTTTATTCTTATGTCCACCCAAAGTCATCCACATCGGCATTCCCGAAGGCATTTGCGCGGCATCCAGATATCCACCCGCAATCCCATCAACGATACCACGCCAACTGGTTTCGCGGACGAGATGCACATCATCCAAACCATGTTTGGCAAAAAAGCCTTTTTCTTTAGCGATCGCCATAGGAGCGCAAGCTGTCAGGGGGACAAAACCAATCTCTAAATTGACCTTTTCCAACCCGTGACGGGATACTGCGGCTGTTTTTCTAGCACGTAGTTTCTTGATGCGTTTTTGCTGGTTGAGGAAGTAAATTATTTCACTCCGCAAGCTGTAATAGCTGGGGTGTTCCACTACTTCCATCCGTTTGCGGGGACGGGGAATATCAACTTCGAGGATGTCACCAATTTTTGATTCTGGTCCATTGGTGAGCATGACAATGCGATCGCTCAACAAAACCGCTTCGTCAACGTCGTGTGTCACCATCACCGCAGTTACTTCGTTTTCTTCGCAGATTTGCATCAACTGTTCCTGCAAATTTCCACGAGTCAAAGCATCCAATGCACCAAATGGTTCATCTAGCAAGAGTAATTTAGGTTTAATTGCCAAAGCCCGTGCGATCGCAACCCGTTGTTTTTGTCCCCCCGAAAGCATTCCCGGTTGTTTATCTGCGTGTGGACCTAATCCCACCATCTTGATATGTTTTTCAACAATTGCCTGACGTTCCTCTGCTGACAATCCACTCATCACAGAATCCACCGCAAGGGCAATATTTTCGCGCACAGTACGCCAAGGTAGTAAAGAATAGTTTTGGAATACTACCATGCGATCGGGTCCCGGTTTCGTAATTCTTTGTCCTTCCAGGGTTACTAATCCCTCGGTAGGTAAATCCAAACCCGCAATCATATTTAGTAGAGTCGATTTTCCGCAACCAGAGTGACCGATTAAAGAGACAAATTCGCCCTTTTTAATTTGTAAATCAATTCCTTTTAAAGCGACGTACCTGCCACCACCAGTTAAATCAAAAACCTTTTCAATTTGGTCAACACTAACAAAGATAGACATGGTATTTATAGGGATAATAGGAAGTTTTTGCAAGTTGTAAGTTTTTAAGTTATGAGTTATGAGTTGAAATTATTAATACTTCTAACTCGTCACTCTTAATTTTACTTCTGTTCAGGCAAAATCCTGTTCTGCAACCAACCCATGAACTTGTCGAGCATTAAACCAACTACACCGATATAAACTAGTGCCAAAATTACTTCACTAACATTATTATTCTGATAAGCATCCCAGATAAAAAAGCCAATTCCGACAATACCCGACATGACGATTTCTGCCGCGATAATCGCCAACCAAGCCAAACCGATGGAAATTCTCAAACCAGTGAAGATGTAAGGTAATGCCGCAGGAATCAAGATATTAATGAAATAATCTTTTTTGTTGAGTTGCAACACCTTGGCAACGTTGTTGTAGTCGCTGGGAATCTCTTTTACACCCACCGCAGTATTTAGCAATATGGGCCAAATTGCGGTAATAAAAATAACGAACAGCGCAGCAGGCTCATTTTGACGAAGTGCAGCTAAGGAAATAGGAACCCAAGCCAAAGGTGGAACTGTTCTTAATAACTGGAAGAGAGGATCTAAGGCTTGATTGATGGTTTTATTCACACCAATTAAAACACCTAAAGCAATACCTACAATTGCGGCTAAGGTGTAGCTAATTGCAACCCGTTGTAAACTGGCGAGAATCTGCCAAAATAAGCCTTTATCAAGACCACCGTTATCATAAAAAGGATATAAAATCAGCATCCAAGTATCTGCAACTACCTTTATAGGTCCTGGTAAAGTTGCTCCGGGTATCCAAGAAAAAAGTTGCCAAATTGTTAGAAATATTAGCAGTGCGATCGCAGGGGGTATTAAGCCAGGTATTTGCTTTCGCAAGAGTTTAATGAAGCTATTCTCATAGTTAGTATTCGTAGGTCGTCTTTGGACTGTTGTCATCGATGCTCTCCTTGGGGTTGTATCTCAATGATTGGGGATATTATTGGTCGTAAATCGTTAATTATTAGCAGAAACTAATGAGCTTGAAAACTAAGGAATGTGGATTAAATAAAATACAACTCTTGACTGTATCGATTTAGGTTGGGTTTCGCAATAGCGAAACCCAACCTACAAAGAATTGTATATTAATAAATTTTCGTTCCTAACGATTAACTAAAGTACAACTTTTTTGATTTTGAGACTCTTTAAATATTCTTCAGGCTTTTCTGGATCGAATTTCACACCATCAAAAAACTCTTCGACACCACGGGATGTGGCAGTGGGAATGTCTGCCGCAGGAACTCCCATTTCTTGGGCAGCTTCTTTCCAAATATTTTCCTTATTAACTTTATCAATCAATGCTTTTGCTTTTGCCGCACCATTCTCAATATAATCTTTTGGTAAGAATCCCCAGCGCACACTCTCAGTAATAAACCATAAGTCGTGGCTCTTATATGGGTAGGAGACGTTACCTTTTCCATCTTTCCAGTACAAAGCCGCAAGTGATTTATCGTTAATTTTGCGCTCACCCATATCATAAACACCTTGGTATGGTTCGGCGATTATGTCTGCGGGAAGGTTGAAATAATTCCGTCCAGCTAAAATTTCTGATGCTTCTTTGCGGTTCTCAAAGTTATCCAACCACTGCTGTGCTTTGATTATCCCCTTGATGATTGCTTTTGTTGCTTTCGGATGTTTATCCACCCAGTCACCTCGCATTGCTAGGTATTCTTCAGGGTGATCTTTCCAAATTTCCGCCGTCAATGCAGCCATAAAACCAATTTTATCTTTGACGATGCGGTAGGGCCAGGGGTCCCCCGTACTGAATGCATCCATCGTTCCCGTCTTCATATTGGCGACAGTTTGGGCTGCTGGCACTGTCAACAACTTCACATCACTATCTGGATCGATACCACTAGCAGCGAACCAGTAACGAATCCAAAAATCTTGATTTACTGCGGGGAAGGTTTGTGCAGCAGTGAATGGAGCTGGTGCTGATTTGAGAGCGGTAATCGCAGACTTCGCTTGATCGAGTTTTAAACCCACACCTTTACCAGCCCATTTACCCGCGATCGCAATTCCATTCCCATTGGTAATCAATTGACACAACACATACATGGGAATCTTTTGATTGCCTTTGGTAATCAAACCTTCAGTAATCAAATGTGGCATTGGCATCTGCCATTGTCCACCATCAATACCACCACCAGCAGAACCAATTTCTACATTATCTCGCGCTGCACCCCAAGAAGCTTGTTTTGCTAGTTCAACATCGGGCATTCCATACTCAGCAAAAAAGCCTTTTTCTTTGGCAATGATTAATGGCGCAGATTCAACAATCGGAATATATCCTAATTTTACCTTTGTTGTTTCTGGTTTTTGTTCGGGACTAATATTTGCAACTGGTGCTGATGTTGTCCCCGAAGTTGAAGTCGAACCAGATGAATTACCACTACCAGCTTCTGGAGGATTTCCCAAACAACCTTTCAGCAATATTGCACTCGCAGATGCACCTGCTGTAATGATGAATTTACGACGAGAAATCTGATTAAAAAACTCCGACATAGCATCTCCTTTAGTTGTAACTTTTTTTTTTGGGCATAGTAAAACTAAGCAAGAGAAACTTATTGTTTCTTGCGTCGCTAAATTTGTATTGAAAATTTTAAATTTAGTATTTACAAAATTTATACTTACTTATTTCTAAGTTTAGACAAATTAGTAAATCACTTACTAAAAGCTAGTCATTTAGATAACGTTAATATTACGTGTTACTGATAAAACTTAATTAACGTCGTTTAAATAAGCATACAGCCTTTAATAGTAATTTGGTTCATTGTCAAACAGCAATTATTAAACAAATATTAGATTAGTCCTATAAGTAAAAACTTATGTATCGACACCAAATCATGCTTATTTCATCAATGCATACTATAAAACACATATTTATCATTGGTAATAATCTATGATTTTGCCAAAATCAGATAATTATCTATATATACAATTGATAAGCTCGTCATAATATTAAGAAAAGTAAAGTGTTAACTTTGTGGCTGACGGGTTAAAGCCTTAAATCAAACCCTATAGTCTTAGGTATAAACCTCATCAATAGTAATCAGTAGCTTTTCCTATGAAACAAATATCTCACCAGAAAATATTTCCGATAGTATTTTTTGCGATCGCACTCAGCATTGTTACTCAAAATGTGGTTTCTAGTTTGGTTGTCCCCAACTTGGACGGAGAATCGCAACCAAACCGCGTCAAACTGAGCGAATGTATGGCAGATGTTAGAGAAGTGACGAGTGGTTGGGAACAGCAACAGATGAATCAAGCAGCGACAGCGATTTGTGATGCCAGAAAAGCACATGCAAAGGAAAAAGCAAGATTTATCGGTGCAATTAGCAAATTAGAAAAGCAATATCAAGGATATACAAATCACGGGTTTGATAAGCATGTGAAAGTCGCAACCCAGGATGCTTGGAATATCGTCAAAAATTGCATTGAATTTAAAGAAGGATTTACTCATCCGCATAATGTGGCAATATATCAAGTTCCCAATGAAGTTCGTAAAAGTTGCTATGCAATAGGCACGGGTTTAGTGGAGTCGCAGTTATTCACTAAATAAGCAGCTAGAGATTTTTAAGACAAGGGAAGCATTTTTGCCTCTGCGCTTAGATTTGCGGCTTTATGAGGTGTTGGAAAAATTGTCAGCAGATGATTTAATAAGTGTCAACGCCCAAATTGAGTATCTTTTGACTGAAGCAGCAAAAAAATCAGGACGATGGAAGGGGGATAAAAGTAAATCTAATGATGATTAATTAATGATTAATGTAGAGACGCGATATATCGCGTCTCCAGGGGATGAAATATAAAGTTGTTTTTTCAAAAACCAATTAATTGTTAAATTTTAACTATTTAATCAAGACTTGTATATTAAAAAGTCAAAATATTCCGTATTCTGTCTCCTTCTCATTCACCAGCTTCCATTAACTCAACGATTTCCAACAACATTTTAGAAACTAGGATTAAACATACAGTCGAACATGTAAATGTCACTGTGAGGAATTGAAGTGCTGCTTCCAAAGAAATAATGCTATACATAAACTCTCCTATCGGAAAATGGGACTTGCTGATTAACTCTTGCTGTAATATCTATAGCGCTGGGTAATGTGAGGTTATGCACTCCTCTGTTTTGGGATAGTTTTTGAGATATGTAACGTCATCCTTGCTACCGATGAAACCTGAGTCAAAACCTGATGAAATAGATATAGGGTAGAAACATGTAAAAACTATGACTAAGCAGGTTTTGATTCTTGGTGGACGGGGAAGGATTGGTAAAAGTGTTGCCGTGGATATTCTCACCCATACGCAGGCTGAAGTTACTATAACTGGACGAACACCAGCAACAGAAACCGAAGACAAGCCTGTCAAGTTTTTGGTATTAGACTTGATGGAGGAAGAAAAATTGCGAAATGCGATCGCACAGCTTTCCACGGAAACCACATCCTCTAATCTTGTCATACATTGTGCTGGTCCTTTTCACTACCGCGATACTAAGGTTCTCGAACTCTGTATTGAGTATGGTGTAAATTATCTTGATGTTAGTGACCATCGTTCGTTTACCATCAAGGCGTTAAAATACCATGATAAAGCTCTTGCTGCCGGAATTACAGCAATTGTGAATACAGGGATTTTTCCCGGTATTTCTAACAGTATGGTACGCCATAATATTGAACAACTTGATACAGCAGAAACAATTCATTTAAGTTATTTGGTAGCAGGTTCAGGTGGTGCTGGGGTTACAGTCATGCGAACCACCTTTTTGGGTTTACAAAATTCTTTCGAGTCTTGGATTGATGGCAAATGGCAAGTCGTTAAACCTTACACACAACGGGAAACGATTAATTTTCCTCCACCTTATGGAGATAGTGGAGTTTACTGGTTTGATATGCCAGAAGCCTTCACTTTACCCAAAGCTTTCCCAGAAATCAAAAATGTAATTACTAAATTTGGTTCTGTACCAGATTTTTACAATCACTTGACTTGGATTGCAGCACATGCATTCCCCAAGTCGTGGATTCAAAGTAAATTTGGGGTGGAATTTTTATCGAACGTTAGTCATCAGATGACCAATGTTACCGACAATTTTAGTGGGATTGGGGTAGTAGTGCGATCGCAAGTTACAGGAACAAAAGATAACAAAACAGCTATCTGTTGTTCTACCTTAGTCCATGAGAATACAGCCGTTGCTGCTGCTGCTGGTACGGGTAGCATAGCCCAATTATTATTAGAAGGCAAATTTAGTAAACCTGGTGTATATCCCGTCGAAGAAGCATTACCAACAGATTTATTTCAACAAACAATGCATAGTCGCAACATTAAAATTAATGTAGAAACAAAATATATCGCGTCTCTCTTTATTTTATTTGTTCTATTTATTTAATTTCCTGATTCAAATTCATCAACAGTTGTATTAGAAGAAGTATTTCTAGAATGTGCGATCGCAACGTCACGTTCATACCAATTCATCAACGGAGTCGAACTAATACCATGTAAAATTACCGAAACCACAATAGTGGTATAGGTTATCCAGGCAATTTGTTCCCCTAGTTCGTTTTTTAACCCATTACCAAAAGCATAAGCAAGATAATATAACGAACCAACACCACGAATCCCAAACCAACCTAATAACAAGCGAGTTCGCACATCCATTTTGCGACGAGAAGAGTTTACAGAACCCTTGCCAATTGTACTAATCCAAGCACCTAAAGGTCTGATTACCAAAAATAGTAATACTATTACTGTTAGCGATTGAAATGCATAACTCATCATCGGTTTAGCTAATAAAATCGAACCTAATAATAAAATTGTGCCTATTTCTAAAAGCTTTTCAATCCGTTCAATAAATTCTAACTGTGCTAATGGCTGTTCTGGATTACGATAACTACGTTGTGTCACAATCCCGGCAACAAATACAGCTAAAAAACCATATCCATTCACAAATTCTGTTAACGAATAAGTTAATAAGATGATACCTATTGCCACAAAATCTTCCATTATTTCATCCGCACGACGGATGCGTTGTAAACGACGATCTAACCAAACAATTATTTTAGCTACAACAATTCCCATCACAATACCAGTCACAATCGCCCAAATAACATCAACCGCAACCCATGATTTTAACCAATTATTCCAATTATTATCTTTGATTGCATAAATCCCAAAATAAACAAAAGGAAATGCTAAAGCATCATTTAAACCACCTTCAGAAGTTAAACCAAATCGCAGTTCATCCTTATCTTTAATATCAGTTAATTGAACTTCTGAAGCTAATACTGGGTCAGTTGGTGCGAGAATTGCACCTAATAAAATTGCTCCACCCCAATCCATTCCTAATAAAAACTTGCCCACTAAAGCTAAGGCAAATATAGTAATAGGCATTACTAAAGCAATTAGTCTGATAGTAATATCCCATGTTCTCAAAGTCAGAGGACGGACTATTTTTAAACCACAACTAAACACTGAAATAATGACAACTAATTCGCTAATTCTTTCTAAGAATTCTGCATTAAATGTTCCCGAAGTACGTAATTGAACTATCCCAAAACCATATGGACCTAAGCCAATACCAACCACAAGATAGATAAGAGCAAAAGACAATGGTAAACGTGAAATCCATCCAGAACCTAACGTTACCATCAGTAAAAGTAGACCGATAACGAATAAGTCAATTATATAAATATCTACCATAAGAATTAGAGATTTTAGAGTAGGGAAGAAGGGAAATAAAATATAATGTATTGGTAAACTTAATTAATAATTAAACACCTACCAGCAATCAAAGCTTAATTGCGATCGCGCAGATATTAACATCACCCTAGGACAGATTTATTAATTCTCCGCAAGAATACCCTTCACCCCCGATCTATATCTTCACTTAATCATGGTAAGTTGAATCCAAGAGCTAAATACAGCCTGCGTTACAAGCCGATACTTGTAACTATTTTTACTCAAGTTCTAATGTCTTAACTTCAAGCTCTTAATCTCAAACTGATGGAGTTAGTAGTTTCAATCTTTTGTCAACAAACAAGGAAAAAACTAATGGTAACTATAATTACCATTTATTTTAACTACTTAACTAAAGTCAGTCTCAGTTAAATCAAAAAATAGTCCGCTCAAGCTTTTAGATATGTGAAATTGTCTATTGATTTCCCATATCTGATTTTAAGAACAAATGGTGCATCACAGGAGCGTAAAATGAGTCGTCTAATCTATGAAAATTCCGTCTCATATCGTGGTTATCTCATCATTCCTTTCGTTTGTAATAAGATTGGTAATACTTTTATCGGGAATGGTAGTCGCGGCAAAATTTATTCTTACAAACTCCTAGCAGAAAATGGTAGTAGGAATAAACTGCATAAAGCTGAAAATCCAACCGAAATTTACGGTGACAGCATTGACAATATCATTGATATTGGCAAAAAATATATTGATCGACACCTGATTGACAAAAACTTAGAACTTGTTAACAAGGATGATGCCTTCAAAAATCGTTATACTTACCGAAACAATTTAATTATTGTTTCCGAAGAAGCAGGAAAATATCACTACGACCATTATTCACCAGAAAGCTTGAATAACATTGCAGCACCTAAAATCTTCAAATCTGAATTTGACTGCATTAGCTGGATTAAGGAAGGAATCGATGGTTTACATCTCAAACGCAAAGTCAGCTAATTTTTGCAACTTAGTGACTTCCAATTAAATCTAGGGTGCGTTAGGATGGTAGTCCATAACGCACCATTAACTCTTAAATACCAACAAAAAGCGGGTTTTATACGAAGCGAGAGACTTGATATTTTTTTTGATAACACACTCTAAACGAACACCAAGAAATAAATTCTCCTTTCATTGTAGGGGCAGGGTTTCCCCACCCTTACGAATGATATAGTAAGTCTATCATTGGAATATTTTATTTTCTGGAACTTCCTAAAACAAATTTATACCATTTTGGATTCGAGTAAGGTCAACTTTCTACCTCTTATTCGTGCAGCGTAAAGTATTCCCAACTAAGTAAATGTAGTAACTATATAACCTACCTAGACAATAATATTACATAGATAAAAAAATGTAATGCAGTCATATGGCTACTAGCAATTATTTTAGCTAGAATAGCCAGTGTGTTACTTTTGACATTATTTAAAATATTCCTGGCAATGATTTAATTTTGTTAAAGTTTATTT
>NZ_NTFS01000015.1 GCF_002289455.1 Brunnivagina elsteri CCALA 953 | reverse complement strand
CCTTAGAGGGTGTTTGAAAAGTCTCCTTCTATGTCATGCTGAGGAACGTTCGCGTAGCGTGTCCCCTTGGGACTCAGCATCTCAGTACGTAGGCTAAACTCTAGATTCTAGCCTGCGGCAACGCGTAGCGCGTACGTTCCGCAAAGCTCCACTCAGAATGACAATTTATACATCCTAAAACTTTTCAAACATGCTCTTAGGCTCCTTCTGCCCTCTGCATTTATGAGCATATATGAAGTATTGAGACAAAATGTGAACTAGTAATGCGAAAACGAGATTTAGATTCACTTTTTTTGCTAAAAACTTCTCAAGTAATATTTTAAAAAAATAGAAAATCACCAAGGAGCAAATCACATGTTGACATCGACCTTAATTGCAACAACTGCTGCGGCAACCCCTCTCGAATGGAGTCCAACTGTAGGGGGAATCATGGTTTTTTGCAATATTCTTGCCATTGCTTTTGCTAAATCAAGCATCAAAATACCGAATGCACCACCTGCAATGCCAGCTAGTAACTTGTTTGGTGGTTTTGGCTTGCCTGCGGTTTTGGCTTCCACAAGTTTTGGTCACATCTTGGGAATTGGTGTGATTTTGGGTTTGCACAGCATCGGCAGAATTTAGCTGCATAGAAATTAAGCTTCATGAAAATAAACATTGGAGTCGGGATATTTCCGACTCCATTTTTATGATTAAGTAGATGCGATCGCTAAACCATTATGTCTCAGTAACGGCTCTGTGTTAGGTTCCCGTCCTCGGAAATCTCTAAATACTTCCATTGGGTGTTTACTGCCACCAAGGGCAAGAACGGTTTCTCTGTAGCGTTTCCCTGTATCTTTAACAGCAGTCTCATTTTCTAACCCAACTTCTTCAAATGCCGCAAAAGCATCAGCACTCAATACTTCTGCCCATTTATAACTGTAATATCCTGCCGCATATCCACCAGCAAAAATGTGGCTAAACGCACATAAAAAGGCATCTTCAGGAAGTGGTGCGATCGCAGTCGTTTTTTGTGCGATCGCATTCCTCATCTCTGCTGCTGTTTGATTACCACCAGGGGAATAACTATTATGCAATTCCACATCCACAACACTAAAGTGAATTTGTCGTAACATCCCGCTACCACTCATATAATTTTTAGCAGCAAGCAATTTCTCATAGTAATGTTCTGGTAAGGTTTCCCCTGTTTCGTAATGCTTTGCCATCCCAAACAATGTTCGACTTTCGTAGCACCAATTTTCCATAAATTGGCTTGGTAATTCTACCGCATCCCATTCCACATTATTAATACCAGCCGCACTCGTATAGTCAACCTTGGTGAGCATGTGCTGTAAACCATGTCCAAACTCGTGGAACAGGGTTTCAACTTCGTAGAATGTCATTAAGCTGGGTTTGCCATCAATCGGTGGAGTTTGGTTACAGATTAAATAAGCTACAGGTAAACGGGTTGAAATCTTCCCATTTTCCACCAATTTTGCTCGGTTAATGCAACTATCCATCCAAGCACCACCACGCTTTTCCCCTGGACGACTATAGAGGTCAAGATAGAAGTAAGCTATAGGTACGCCAGTTTCATCGGCGATTTGGAAGTAACCCACGTCTTCCTGCCAAATAGGAGCTTGTCCATCAGCAGGGGTAACAGTTACACCAAACAAGCGTTTGACCAAACCAAATAAACCATCAAGAACTTGGGGAAGGGGGAAATAAGGACGTAATTCTTCGTCGGTAAAATTAAATTTAGCTTCGCGTTGACGTTCTGCCCAAAAACTAATATCCCAGTGTTTCAAATCCATTGCTTCAGAAGCACCTTTCGATGTAGCAAAGGCTTTGAGTTCCTCTAATTCTTTAATTGCGGCATTGAAACTCGAACTGCGTAGCTCTTCCAATAAATTTCCGACAGCTTCGACGTTGGGAGCCATTTTAGTGGCAAGACTAACTTCAGCGTATTTTTTGTAACCTAATAATTCTGCTAGTTCTTGCCGTAATCCTAAAATTCGTTCTATTAGTGGATTGTTATCCAGTTCTCCAGTAGAGGCACGGGTAATATAAGCTCGGTATAATTTTTCGCGCAAATCGCGACGGGTACTATGTTGTAAAAAGGGTCCATAGCAGGGTGCATCGAGTGTAATTACCCAAGGACCAGTTTCGGGAGTCGCATTTTTATCGCTTTCTCCATCTCCCGTACTTCGGGCAATTTGGGCAGCAAGACTCAGTAAACTCGGTGGTAATCCGGCAATTTCTTCTTTACTAGTTAGTTTTAAAGTAAACGCTTTTGTAGCATCAAGAACATTATTCGAGAATTTGGTGGAAAGTTCTGCTAATTCCATTTGAATTGCATTAAAACGTTCTTTTGCCTCTCCTTGCAAACCCACACCAGAAAGTTCCGCATCGCGAATTGCCGAGTCAACGATGCGCTGTTGTGCGGGTTCGAGTTTTGACCAATTATTACTATTACGAAGAGATTTAAATGCGTTGTAAATGGGTTGACTTTGGCTGAGTTTATTGGAAAACTGAACTACCAAGGGTTGTACAGTTTCGTAAGCTTTGCGGAGTTCATCGCTATTTTTTACACCCATCAGATGACTGACAATACCCCAAGTCCAGTATATGCGATCGCTAATTTTTTCGAGCGGTTCGACTAAGCCTGTCCAAGTTGCTTCGACATTGCTTTCTAGTTGTGTCAGTTCGCTTTCTAGTTGGCTAATTAACTCATTTACTGCTGGAACTACATGTTCTGGCTTAATCTCTGTAAAACTTGGCAAACCCGAACCAATTAATAAAGGATTGCTGGATTTTGATTGAATGGCACTTTCTGTCATAGATTTTGTGTGAGTTGTTAAGTAAATACTTAGTTTAGTATTGATTCTTAGTTGTTGGGTATTGTCTGTTGGACGCAATACCATTAACCATTCACTTTTTACTATTCTTTAACTGTAGTCATTACGTTTTCATTTTGGAATGTTCGGATACCCGAACATGGTTTAGTAAATGTATTTTTATATAATCCCCAAATTATTCACTCAGAAACTGGGTTTCTCTGAAAACGACAAAACCCTGAATAATTCATTCGGAAACATCCCACAAAGTCGCAAAACCCATCCCAAATCCAACTATTCCGGAAGCGGAACAGTTTGCGATCGCACTATAAACCAATCCCAAATCCAACTATTCCGGAGTCGCAACAGTTTGCGTAAGCACTATAAACCCACCTCAAATCCAACTATTCCGAAGTTGCAACAGTTTGCGATCGCACTATCAAACCAATCCCAAATTTAACTATTCCAAAGTCGCAACGGTTTGCGATCACACTATAAACCAATCCCAAATCCAACTATTCCGGAGTCGCAACAGTTTGCGTAAGCACTATCAAACCAATCCAAATTTAACTATTCCGGAAGCGGAACAGTTTGCGATCGCACTATTAAACCCATCCCAAATCCAACTATTCCGAAGTTGGAACAGTTTGCGATCACACTATAAACCAATCCCAAATCCAACTATTCCGGAGTCGCAACAGTTTGCGTAAGCACTATCAAACCAATCCAAATTTAACTATTCCGGAAGCGGAACAGTTTGCGATCGCACTATTAAACCCATCCCAAATCCAACTATTCCGAAGTTGGAACAGTTTGCGATCACACTATAAACCAATCCCAAATCCAACTATTCCGGAGTCGCAACAGTTTGCGTAAGCACTATCAAACCAATCCAAATTTAACTATTCCGGAAGCGGAACAGTTTGCGATCGCACTATTAAACCCATCCCAAATCCAACTATTCCGAAGTTGGAACAGTTTGCGATCGCACTATAAACCCATCCCAAATTTAACTATTCCGGAAGCGGAACAGTTTGCGATCGCGCTATAAACCAATTCCAAATTTAACTATTCCGAAGTTGGAACAGTTTGCGATCACACTATCAAACCAATTCCAAATTTAACTATTCCGAAGTTGGAACAGTTTGCGTAAGCACTAAAAAAATCAACCCAAATTTAACTATTCCGGAATCGGAACAGTTTGCGTAAGCACTATAAACCAATTCCAAATTTAACTATTCCGGAGTCGGAACAGTTTGCGATCGCACAACCAACCCATCCCAAATTTAACTATTCCGGAGTCGGAACGGTTTGCGATCGCACTATAAACCATCTTGAATTTAACTATTCCGGAGTCGGAACAGTTTGCGATCGCGCTATCAAACCAATCCAAATCCAACTATTCCGAAGTTGGAACAGTTTGCGTAAGCATCATAAACCAATTCCAAATTTAACTATTCCGAAGTTGGAACAGTTTGCGTAAGCACTATCAAACCAATCCAAATTTAACTATTCCGGAGTCGCAACAGTTTGCGATCGCACTATAAACCCATCCCAAATTTAACTATTCCGGAAGCGGAACAGTTTGCGATCGCGCTATAAACCAATTCCAAATTTAACTATTCCGAAGTTGGAACAGTTTGCGATCGCACTATAAACCAATCCCAAATCCAACTATTCCGGAGTCGCAACAGTTTGCGATCGCACTATAAACCAATCCCAAATTTAACTATTCCGAAGTTGGAACAGTTTGCGTAAGCACCATAAACCAACCCAAATTTAACTATTCCGGAGTCGGAACAGTTTGCGATCGCACTATAAACCATCTTGAATTTAACTATTCCGGAAGTAGTTTGGAAGGCGAAAAACTACAGCAACAGTAGCGTGTCTATCACTTACAGTACCGGATATCAAGTGTTTACACGCTCCATGACACCACCCAAAGAAGCAGCTACATTGTAGCCAATTCTAATCCCAAAAAGTCGGGCATGAGGATACTTCTCGCTTAAATGACGTGCAGCTTGCAAACCATTTTGCTCGACTTTATAATCACCTGTCTCGATATCGATAATTACCATTTTGCCGATGTTATCTACGGATTCGACATGTTGACGAATACTACTTTCATAAATTAATTTTGCACGTCGCGCGACTTCTTCGTGGCTTAAGAGGATTGTTTGCATAAATCAACTTCTTCAGTCGCTATGTTTGTACCGTTTCCATATTATTTCTTCATTCTACTGCTTCTCTCACCCCTTCAAAATCCCCTGACATATTCCTACCCCCGTACAGTTCTCTGGAAAAACTAGATATGATAGAAAAGTCATAAATCTTAAAAAATATTCATCAATGCTGGTTTCCTCCTCTAGTTTGTCCAAGGTAAAAGAATCAGTCAAAGAAAAAATTTTCTTCGGTAACGAACCAAGTGCCGAATTAATCGCGATTTTGACTGTTTACTTTGTCCAAGGTATCTTGGGGTTGGCGCGTTTAGCCGTCAGCTTCTTTCTCAAAGATGAACTGCTGCTAAGTCCAGCGCAGGTTTCCGCACTTTTAGGGATTGTTGCCCTACCTTGGATTATCAAGCCCTTATTTGGCTTTATTTCCGACGGTTTACCCATATTTGGCTATCGTCGTCGTCCTTACTTGATTTTGTCGGGATTGCTAGGGACAATTTCCTGGATATTCCTGGCAACAGTAGTTAATACTTCCGTAGCAGCAACAATTGCGATCGCATTAGGTTCTCTCTCTGTTGCGGTTAGCGATGTCATTGTTGATTCCCTAGTTGTGGAACGGGCTAGAGGCGAATCCCAAGAGTCAGCAGGTTCGCTACAATCCCTATGTTGGGGTGCTTCTGCTCTGGGTGGATTAATTACTGCTTATTTTAGTGGAATGTTGCTGCAACATTTCAGTACCCGCACCATTTTTGGAATTACCGCTTCTTTTCCCCTGATTGTCTCTGCTGTCGCTTGGTTAATTGCGGAAACACCCATCAGCAAAGATAAAAATCAGCCTGAAGTCGAATCAGTCCCTATCAAACATCAATTAAAGCAACTCCGTCAAGCCTTAACCCAAAGAGCGATTTGGCTACCCACAGCATTTGTTTTTCTCTGGCAAGCTACACCAACAGCAGATTCTGCCTTTTTCTTTTTCACCACCAACGAATTGCACTTTGAACCCGAATTTTTAGGAAGAGTACGTTTAGTTACAAGTATTGCTTCATTGGCAGGAGTTTGGATATTTCAAAGATTTCTGAAAACTGTTCCCTTTCGGGTTATTTTTGGCTGGAGTACGGTTCTTTCGGCAGTTTTGGGAATGACCATGTTACTACTAGTGACCCATACCAACCGTAGTTTAGGTATCGATGACCATTGGTTTAGTTTGGGTGATAGTTTGGTTCTCACAGTCATGGGACAAATTGCTTATATGCCAGTATTGGTACTTGCGGCAAGGTTATGTCCTCCTGGTGTGGAAGCGACTTTTTTCGCTTTATTAATGTCAGTTTCCAATTTGGCGGGATTGCTTTCTTACGAATTAGGTGCGGGATTGATGCACTTAATGGGAATTACCGAAAGTAACTTTGATAACCTCGCTTTATTGGTAATTATCACCAATGTTAGTACTATTCTACCACTTCCATTTCTGAATTGGTTGCCTGCTGCCGATTCCAAAGCTACAACAGGTACATTTCCACCAGGAATCGGACAAACCCACGAGCAATCATTAATACCCGAATTCGTTCCAGAATTAATATTACAACAGTCACCAAAAGAAGCAACCGAACCGTAGAGACGTTCCGGTGGAACGTCTTCTTCAAAAATCTTCAAAAATAACCCAAAAATCAAAATCCATGCGTATCTACGAACAATCATCCACCACTAATAAAAAATCCTATACTCGTGAAGACTGGCAAGGTGGATACCAATCCCTGAAACAAGAATATGATTATTGGATTGACGATATTGAAGGGGAAATACCTCCAGAACTCGAAGGAACTTTATTTAGAAATGGTCCTGGTTTATTTGACATCAACGGGGAGCAAATACATCATCCCTTCGATGGAGATGGGATGATTAGCCGAATTACTTTTACTAATGGACGCGCACATTACCGCAATCGTTTTGTGCAAACAGAAGCCTACATCGAAGAACAAAAAGCTGGTAAAATCCTCTACCGTGGTGTATTTGGTACACAAAAATCCGGCGGAATGTTGGCAAATATCTTTGATTTCAAATTGAAAAATATTGCCAATACAAATATTATTTATTGGGGTGAAAAATTATTGGCATTGTGGGAAGGTGCTGAACCCCATCACTTAGATACTTCTAGCTTAGAGACTTTAGGGAAAGAATATTTTAATGGTGTTTTATCGGTAGGTGAAGCATTTTCTGCCCATCCCCATTTTGACCCAAGTTGTGCAATGGATGGTGGAAATCCTTGCATGGTAAATTTCTCCATTAAACCAGGACTTTCAACAACAATTACAGTTTTTGAATTAGATATAACTGGTGCAATTATTAGAAAACATGCCCATAATGTTCCTGGCTTTTGCTTTATTCATGATTTCGCAATTACTGAAAATTACTGTATCTTTTTCCAAAATCCTGTTAAATTTAATCCAATTCCCTTTGCTTTAGGAATGCGTGGTGCTGGTGAATGTATCAAGTTTCAAGAGAATCAACCAACCAGCGCAATTGTGATTTCTAGAAATCCCCAAAAACGTGAAATCAAAACATTAGAAATAGAATCAGGTTTTGTATTTCACCACGCAAATGCATTTGAAAAAGATGGTGAAATAATTGTTGATTCCATCTGTTATGAGAATTTACCAGAAGTTGAACCCGAAAGTGATTTTCGTCAAACTAATTTTGATACACTTAAACCTGGACAACTTTGGCGTTTTCATCTGAATTTAGCAACAGAAACCGTCAACCGTGAAATTATAGAATCAAGAAGTTGTGAATTTCCTAGTTTGCATCCAAATAAAGTTGGACGGGAATATCGTTATGTTTACATGGCTGCTGCACATGATGAAACAGGTAATGCACCTTTGCAAGCTTTTATCAAGGTAGATATAGAAACGCGTAAAAAACAACTTTGGAGCGCAGCACCACGAGGTTTTGCAAGTGAACCGATATTTGTACCGCGTTCAAATGCGACTAGTGAAGATGAAGGTTGGGTTTTGGGGTTAATTTACGATTCCGAACACCAACGTTCAGATGTGGTCATTTTGGATGCCAAAGATTTAACGTTAGTAGCAAAGTTACATCTTAAACATCATGTTCCCTATGGTTTACACGGGAATTTTGTAGAACGAGTGTTTATTTAATTAATTGGGATAATTGGGATAATTGCGATCGCACCACCATCGACATAAACATTGTAGGGGCAAACGGTAAGTCAGTTAGCGGTGTCGGTTTCCGTCCCGCTAAACTGACGCACCCGAAGGGCTGTTTGCCCTCCTTTATTCACGATTATTTCCCCTCCTTTATTCACGATTATTTCCCCCAATTAACGGCTGTTTGCCCAAATTCCCTGGATTATTTTTAACCAAAAGCCTTATCAAAATCACCAACACTATCTATCAAAATAGCAACCCTTTCCTCATTTAAAAGTTTGCTGTCGATAAGAGTTTGTAACTTCGAGCGAAATTCTACATAATTTTCCCTTGTCTTCTGTTGCGTATAAGTCACACAATTCGATGTATCGGTAATACCTTTAACTAATTGATCGAGTTCAGGAACATCATACTTCCAGTTCGATTTATCAAAGGCATTTATTAGCGATCGAATCAAAAGAATACGGAAACATTCGTCTTCAAACGAACCTTTACTCTTCTGAAACCAACGATAGGTACAGATGACGTAATTGAAGTGTATGAAACCCCATTCTTTTTCATGGTAGCTAATCCGCTCCGGTACTGTCTGACATTGAGTATAAAGTGTTGTATCGAATGTGTGAATTTGACCTGCAATTTCACCGTCATGACCTCGATGCTCCCAAGGTTGGAAACTTCTTGCCCATTCCAAACTAAACATCATTTCCCAAGTCGCAGTCAAATGATTTAAACCTTGCTCTTGATACCAAGTATCCCAGACTGGACTAACACCCAAACAGGCAAGATTCCTCTCCGCACAGCTTTGGTAGTGAGTTTTCATGAATACATCTTCAGTGATAAATAAATCAGCATCGTGTAAAAGTGCATGAGTACTGTGAGTTGCACTAATTCCACGAATCAATTGCAACCAATGATTGTTATGGGGATTATTTCGGTAGCGTGAAATCAATTGCTCTAATGGTTGAGGATTAATTAAAAGAATTGGACTCAGAAAATATTCGGTTTCCCATTCTTGGAGTAATTCGGAGAAACCAGGAACTATTTGGTCAGGGAGTACAATAGTTTCCACTAAACCGTCAGTTTTTTGAGTAGAACAAGTTTCTAGGGCAATTTTGAGAAAAACAGGTAAGTCACCAGGTACAGGTAACAAAATTGTGTAGCCAGGAATTGGTCTATCGATAGATTTTTCCCAGCTTGAATATAGCCACTTCCAAAGAGTTGCAGTTTTAAACATGACTGGTTGTTATGAATTAGGAATTAGGAATTAGAAAAACTGAAAATTTTATTAACCATTAACTAATGAAAATAAATGGGTTTCCAAAACCCAAAAAACTACGAATCGAAAGAAATAAAATTAACACTCCCAGAAATAGGGCAGTTGCACGAACATCTTGGAGAAAACAAAACAATCCTTCACGCCAGATTCCATACAAATTGGCTATATATAATGGCAAATCGCTTAATGCAATAATGATAATTACTCCTAGAGTACCTTTCAGCGTAAATGCAAGAGGCATTCCCAAACTAATCATCAGAAATCTGAGTAAGTTACTTTGTGCAGCGTATAAAGGCTTACCTAGCGCGAGTAATGCAGGGCTTGTTGTGTAAAACAAGATAGAAAACCAAACACCGCAAGAAAGTATCGGCATCATCCATCTCGCTTCGGTGTATCTTTGGTCATAAAGTGTCGCAATGATTAAATCACCAGTACTAACTAGAAAAGCTAGCACTACAGCAGCACCTAAGACTATTTTCCACCGTTGGCGAATAATTTTGGATCGTAACTCGCTTCTGGGTAAGTCAACTTGATTGGAAATGGTGGGAAAAATGACGCGGAAGCTAAGACTTTTAATTGCTTCACGTGGAACATTTGCGAGGGTTGCGGCAATGGTATAAACTCCTACTACCCCAAATGACAATAACTTACCTAAAAGCAACGTATCTGCCTGTTCCGCAAGAAACATTAACGCTGTCGCAACAAACATCCATTTTCCAAAAGATACAAGCTCTTTTACCGCATCTTGATTCCACGCAAATTTAGTCTTTTTACCTGGAATTAAAAAATGACTACCGATCGCACGAACAATTCCCGATATAATCCCACTGATTGCAAATGCCCACAAGCTCTTCATCTGCCAAGCAAGAATAACTAGGGCACTCAAAGAGACAACTTGAACTATTAAGTCAAAAATTATGACTTTACCTAGTTCCATGCGACGGTTCAGTAATGATTGGGATGGTGAAGCAAACCCAAGAATAATTGATACCAGTCCCATAATGGGCAAAAGCCATAGCAGTCGGGGTTCTTGATAAAAACGGACAGCCGGATAAGTAATAATTAGGCAAATGAACCAGATTGCACATCCTCGAATGATTTGCAATGTCCAAGCGGTGTTAAAAAACTCTTCCTCTTCACCATGCTTGTTCTGGATGATGCTTTGACCAATACCAAGGTCAGAAAATAATTCTAAACCCATCAAAAGCCGATTTACTACCGCCATTAAACCAAAAAACTCAGGTTGAATTCCAGGTAATCTAGTTAGGATAATGTTGCAACCAAATCGCAAACACTGACTAAAGGCATAACCAGTAATTGTCCAGATTGCACCATTGACGGCAAGTTTTTTCAAGCTTGGCTTTTTCAGAGTTGTCATTTAGGTGGAGAGTTAGGAGTTATGAATTAGGAGTTATGAATTGGGGTTAGGGGTTAAGTACAACCCAATACTCATATAATACCTAATACTAATACTTAAATATTTAACACCTAATGTCCCATGCCTAATGCCTCATGTCCTATTCCCAATGACCAATTTTCTTTTTCAAGTTGGGAATGAAATAATCTTGCTAGTTTTTTTGCTTCTTGAGTGACATTGTGGTGTTGAGTTACTGAGACTGTGCCAGCACTACCCATACGATTGAGTTCATCGGGTGACATTCGTAACACTTCACGAATTGCTGAAGTTAACTCTTCTACCGAGCCTGCGGGCACAAGCCAGCCATTCACATCGGATTGGACGAGTTCGGGAATACCTGCAACGTAAGTACTAATCACAGGTCGGTGAAGTGCGAATGCTTCCATCAGAACTACTGGTAAACCTTCAGCAAAACTTGGTAAAATCAAAGCACGAGCGTTGATGATGTGGTTTTGTACTTGAGTTCCGCTTGCCCAACCTGTGATTTTTACTTGTTTTTCCAAGTCATACTCACGGATGAGTGCTTCGATTTGCGATCGCAATTCCCCATCTCCCACCAGGGTTAAGAGTAACTCAAATCCTTCTTCTGCAAGTGCTTTGATGGATTGCAAGAGCAGGATTTGACCTTTTTGTTCGCATAACCGTCCAACACAGACCAAATTGGGGATATTAGAAGCTATATTGGAAACGAATGTTTCTGGTTGGTTGAAGTAATCTTCATCAACTCCACACCGTACTAAGTGAATCTTCTGCCATTGCTGATATTCACACCAACGATATAACTGACTTCTTCCGAATGAACAAATCGCTACCACAAATTTGGCTCGATTGATTTTTTCCGTCAAAGCAATATTTTCGGCACGGTCAAATTCTTCTGGTCCATGAACTGTAAAACTGTAGGTGATACCTCCAATCGCATTGCATAACATCGCTACGGTGGTTGAGTTGGTGCCGAAGTGGGAGTGTAGGTGAGTCACTTGCTCTTTTTGCAACCAACCCCACAGAACACAAGCTTCTGCTAAGTAAATCAAATGTCGCAAGATTCCTGCATCTGACTTCCAGCCGATTTTTAAAGCTAAGTGTATACCTCTGAAGATAGAAATAGGTTTCGCGATCGCAAACCCCATAAAGTTCACCAGTAAACCTAGTAATCCCACGTCCAAAACGATTTGCGTCTTTTGGAATTCGAGTTTGTCTTTTGGATCTACTAATTCAGATTCACAAGAACGAATTGAGAATCTTGCGACTGACAAACCGATCGCTTCTAATGCTGCAATTTCACGCCGGATGAAACTATGACTCACCTTCGGGTATTTATTGACCAGATACGCAATTCTCATGTTCACCTTGATTGCACCACATTAATACTAAAGTCAATCGGCAATGCAAGTGATTTTTTTTTGTTGGAGCTTAAAGTTCTGAACTTCGGCTCTGAAAATTCGTCTCGAAAAGTATGCGGTACTTAATTCCAATTGTTAAATATTTAAGTGTTAAATCTTTAGTTTAAGTACTAAGGAGTACTTCATACGCAGACTCGGCGTATGTTCAATTTTACTAGTCTCACCCACAGATGATAATAATTTATCGAGAGAAAATCAATTTGCTTATGTGAAGTTAAGCTTTAAAATTATCGCTCTTTATGAAGTTATTGTGAAGATAATCCTATTTTTGTATGTAACTAGCATCAATAGATACAAAATATCCTAATTCAAAATTAGAAATAAATGCAGAGATTTACCTCACCAAGTAAGGATTATAGTAAGTTGCGTTGATAAGTATCACGCTATATTAAGAAAATATTTATACACTAAATATTGTGTGTTGAGGATGAAAAATTTAATTTTGCGTAAGCAAACAACTGTGAATAAATGAGGGCAAACAACCGTTTGCCCCTACAATATTATCAATCGCAAAATGTATCTAACTAAAATTAAGAACGACTATTATATGCTTAATTAGCTATAATTTATATTCAACTAATTTGGGTTGACGCTTGAGCAAACGTGTTAGCAGAAATTGGATTTGTCCCTGTAGCTGGGGGAATTTACAGAATACGCAATTCAATGAAAAAAGTACAGCATCTGAGACTGTCAAACCCTGTTCCAAACAAGATTTATAGATTTTGAAGCTTAACCAAATGTAAGCGATAGGTATTAACAACAAGCTGAAACCAGAAGTGAACCAAAAAGTCGTAATAGCAATTAAAGGTAAACCCAAACTCCAAATCCAAATACTCAAACATTCCTTTACCCAGTGACGTTCGGGACTTTTTCCATGTAACCAAGCACCTTGAGCATAAGCATGTCCAGCACGTTGCGATCGCTTCCACCATTGACCCCAAGTTGTCATTCTGGCATCATGTAATGTCATATCACCATCAATGCGTAAAATCTTTCCTCCAGCTTGACGCAAACGTAGACACAATTCCGGTTCTTCCCCAGCAATCAAACTCGGATCGAAACCACCGACTTTTTTGACAGCACTGACTCGCATCATGGAATCACCACCACAAGCTTTGGTTTCTCCCACTGGCGTATTCCATTCAATATCACACAAGCGATTATAAATCGAATCGTTAACAAATTCTTCCCGTCTACGTCCTGCCACAACTACAACATCTGGATTTGTCTTCAACTCACTCACAGCAAATTCTAGCCATCCAGGGGCAATACGGCAATCTCCATCGATAAACTGAACGTATTCAAGATTAGGTTCAATTGTCAGTAAATATTCAAATCCGGCATTTCTGGCACGAGCAGCAGTAAATGGAATCGTCACATCGAGTTCGATGACATGCATACCCAAAGAGCGGGCAAAAGTCACACTGTCATCTGTGGAACCAGAATCTACATAAACAACAGTTATTCCTTCTGACTGCAATGATAAAAGACACTGATGAAGTCGAGTTCCTTCATTTCGTGCGATCGCAACAACACCAACTAGTTGCAATTTTGACATTTTTCCTTTAGTTAAAATAGTTTGAGGTTAGGATTTTTTCGTTAATTTTTTGTCGCGAAAAGGCTAAACAATGCGACAGGATTTTAGGTAAAGGCTTTGCTGCTGCTTGTAGACTAAATCTAGTAATTTTTTGATCGCACGCCATTGTATTGGAGCTTCATTCTTCATGACACCAAGAGTTTTTGCCCAGTCAGCAACATCTGGATGAGTTTTATTCAAGCAATCAATAAATGTATCCCAAAACCAATCCCACATGGCATCATGATAGTGAAGAACTTTAGCTGTACGTAGTTTTTCTTCGCAATACCATTTCTCAAATGTTTTGCTGCCGAAACTGTAATTGTGTGTTTCATTTAAACTACGCCATCGTAATTGTCCGCGTAACATTGCCAATCCCAGAGATACCTGCTCGTGGAAATACATTCCCGACTCACAAGAAATCACCTGGGAATCATAGACACACAAACAAGTATCCAAATATGTTTGTGCAAAATTGGTAGAACGACGATAGGCGAAAATTCCACCGTTCCAGTACAGACGGATGCGTTCCTGTTCCCGTTCGGTTATTACCCAAGGTAAAGAACCTATTTCCAATCCAACTACTTGACATGCATTTTGCCAATAGGGTGCATTTGTATCATCAATTCCATTCGTGCCAATATTCTTATCAGAAGCGCAGGCAACAAAATCCTCTTCATCGCTCAATATCAACTGTTCCGGTTCACCAACAAACAGCAAATCGCTATCAACCCAGACAATGCATTCGCTTTGGAAATAGTTTTCGGCTGCTAAAACCGCATAGGGTTTATTTAAAAATTTGTCCCAAACATAGCGATCGCGATTCTGAAAATACAAATAATCAACCTGTAAGCGATCGAAAGCATGTATTGTCTTAGATGCTAGGGGTATACCCATACGTGGAATCACAGCTAACACTGGCATATTGGCAAATACTCCACCCCAGCGTCGTAAGCTTTCAATCATTCGTAGTGTTTGTGATTCCAGCGCTCCTGATTCGACACAGCAAACAAAAGCATATTGTTCTTTTTCAAACATTGAAGCACCCAGTAATTACTTTGAATAAGATGATTTACTTTATTTTTCTGATTCTAGAATAGCCGATGTCTCACCCATTTTTTGAGTTTATTCGGAAGTCTCTAATTTAATATTTTCCCTCTTTGCCAAAGTCCAGGCAACCACTAGATACAAAGTCCAGTAAATATTTGTTTTGTACAATAAAAAGCTCTCTGTAAGATTATTCATCACCAGAAAAATTAGAAAAGCCAGATACCATAAATTTTCCGGTTCTTGAGTTGCATAAGCAAGTTTGAGAGCGCGAGAATAGGTGATAAAAAAGCTGATTGCAAACAAAAATAATCCAACCAATCCCACATCAAGAGCCATATCAATGAAACCATTATGACCGTGAGGAGGGGTAAAACCATCGGTTAAAGCTAAACCAACATCTTTTGCATACTGACTGCCAGGAGACCAAAAAGCACCACGTCCAAAACCAAATAATGGTCTTTCCATCAGTTTACCCAATGCTGCACCCCACATTGGTGTTCGTCCTGTCAAAGTTGGATCCCTTCCTATTGCTGTTAATATTTCTGACCAGTTACCAATTAAAACTGTTGCGATACTAGCAATAATTAGAATCGCAATATCAAGATAAACAACAGTAATTTTTCCCTGCCAACGATATTGACTATAGAAAAACAAAATTGATAACAGCACAATAGAAACAATTAGGGATGTTTTGGATGTGGAACGCACAATTAAAAACACCGCAAGTAGTAATCCGCAGTATTTATAAAATTTGTAAAATGTATCGAATTTATAAGACTTATTATTGTAAGATATTCCCGAATTACTATTTTCGTATTTTGGTAGCAAAATAAATGTAAATGTACCAATCAACATCATACTACCAAGAATATTCTTATATCCGAAAACACCCTTCCAAGCACCAGGATGGTCTAGAATATGCAAACCAATGATTGGATCGGTGAAAACAACAATTAAACTCATTACTCCACCAATAAAAAATGATGCTGCAATTATTTGTATTTGTTCTTTAATCTTAAACCGTGAAGCAAAATACAATCCAAAAAAGGTCATTTGCATAATTTCACGATTATCTTTTAATGTATTCAGAAATACGTCTGACCATAGAAAAGAAACGAGAATTAGAATTGTTAGTAATAAGATATATATATTTGCTAATGCCGTCTTAATTGAATTTTTCCAGCGCAGACAGAGTAAAACAATTGCTATAACCCAAACTCCATACCGGAGAAGAGTCATTGATGGACCTTTTATAATTTGGGAAAATGCACCGGAAAAAAATAATAATCCAATGAGGGAATACAACTTTTCAAAGTTACTAATCACGTTTGTAAAAATGAGTTAAATAAACGATTAATCCAATAATTATTCAAATGCTGAACCTGCTTTCAATATTTTAATTTCTTGTTCTTTTTGAATTTCTAAAAATATTGATTTGAGTGCAGTACCCCAACTATTATTAATATCGTAAAACTGCTCCTGTAATTTCACACAAGCAAGTCTTTTTTGCTCATAAAGCTGATAATCTTCAGATAAATTGATTAAGGCATTCCCATAAGCTTCAACATCATCGGGAGGGACTTCAAAAACTCCATCCCGTACATAGAATATTGCCGGACATACAGCAGAACTAATAACTGGACGACCAGACAAAATACTTTCAGCAATAACCCGATTGAAACCTTCTACAAATTGGCTTTTAGTTGGTACTATAAGGACATGAGAACGATTCAACATTTCTTTAATTTTTGGTTTATAGCAATAGCCATGACAAAGAAAAGTTGACTCTATTCCTAAATTTTTAACTGCCAAATGTAAAGTTTCTAATGCTAAACCATCACCACAAATATCAAAAATGATATGTTTTCTACCCTCATCTGCGAAACGTTTGGCTATTTCTAACAGGTCAAATACGCCTTTATTCGATTCAATTCGACCGATATATAATACTCGAAAGAGATTAGATTTAGTATCTTGAGGTTGAATAATATCGGCAAAATCAACGGGGTTAAAACTTGGTAAAAATGCGAAAACTTTTGGATGATGACCTTTTGTTAGTTGGGAAATTTGTTCGGCTATTTCATTTGACACTACGGTAATCGCTTTAGAACTGCTAGAAAAGATAGTCTGACTTAGTTTTAAGATAATTTTTTCGCCTAAAGTTTGTTTCCCATATTTTCGCCACAATGTACAATGTAGTGATGGAATTATTTCAATTCCTAGACCACGAAATAGTAATAAGAGAAACCAGTAAGTTGTACCACTATCTATTACTGCCACATTAGCCTGAAATTTATAGCTGGAAATTAATAAATTTAACCCATATAAAATTTGTTGCAAGTGATAGAAAATACCTTTTGCATTCGCTAATGAAACTGGACGATGTTCCACTATAAATTGCTTATCTTTTACTATTTGCTTTTTCCTCGCTTGGGCAATCACATAACCTTTGGCATTGACTTTTCTACAAGCTTCATAGAATTGGCTAGAATAGGTAATTGATACCTGGGAAGAAACATCCTCTCCTTTGATCCAACAGTTGTAAGACTCTATAGCATTTTCTGGTCCAACAGCATATAAAACTCGAAGTTCTTTAGGCATTTTGTTTAATTTTTAGATACATTAATAAAGAATTCAGACTATTAGGCTAAGTGAAAAATTTGCATCTATCCACAGGTTGACTTTTTCTCTTGAGCGGGTAAGGATGTTTTTTGTCTCTTCCACTGAGAATAAAAACTAGTATCCCATTCTCTACAAGATGCTAGGAAGATGCTTCCTTCGTCAGCATGACAGTTTGGGAATGATAGTTGGGGAAGATGCTTCCTTCGTCAGCATGACAGTTGTAGGGGTGGAGTCTCCCCACCCTTCGTATGATAGTGTTGGTAAGTATATGAGAAAGAAGATTTTATTTTCTGGAAGTCCATAATTTTAGAGATATGATTAATCGCGTTCGGTACGAATCCAAGCTTTCTGCGGTTTGATTAAGAATTTGAAATATAAAGGAATCTTCCAGAGAATATAAATTGGCACAGCTAGAAGTTCTTGTAATGGCAAATCTGAACTGGCAAATTTTGCCCAAGATAGGAGAATTGCAGTCATAATAAACAACCCGGCAATAGTTGTTATGACTACGGGTATCCACAGTGATGTGACCAGACAAAAAAGTAGTGAAATGAACATCATAGATACCCACATGACTACCAAGAGTGACAGTGGTGGAATACACAAATCAAGGGCACTGAAGAATAATTGCGATCGCTTGTGTTTTATCCCTGCCCAGACTAATTTTGGAACGTAAGTTAGTAGGGTTTGCAGATGACCATGTTCCCAACGGGTACGTTGAATTTTTGCTGCTTGGGTATTTTGAGGTAAATTTCCGAAAACTCGCGCATCGGGGCAAAAAATGGGTGGATGACCTGCCATACTCAAGTCTAGTCCTAGTTTCATATCTTCAACAATATCAGAGCTAGCGACGTTTATCGAACGAATTACTGACCAAGGAAATGCCATCCCAGTTCCTGCTAGCAGACAGGGTAATCCTAAGCGAGTCATTCCACAGGAACGGACGAGATTTTTGACTTTGAAAGCGAATGCGGAAATTGAGTCTTTGGGATTAGGTTGATTAGGTTTTGCCATCAAATAGTTTGCTTGGACTGGTTTTCCCGTTACGATCGCAGTTTTGGTGAGGATTGCGATCGCATCTCGATTGACTTGACAATCGGCATCAATAAACACCACCACATCTGGCGCTCTCTTCTCCAGGTACTGCAATCCATAATCGAGTGCATATCCTTTCCCCAATCGCTCTGAGTCATGTCTTTCAATAACTGTAGCTCCTGCATTCCTGGCAATTTCGGCAGTGGCATCACTACAATTATCTGCGATCGCAATCACATATTCTTGGGGTTTTAACGTAGAAATTAATTTTGTTAACGTGCTACTAATCACGTTTTCTTCATTATGAGCGGGAACTAGAATCGCAACTTTGGGATTGAGTAATGATTCATCCAGAGTATTATCTGTTTGTCTAATAGCCGGGAAAAGTGCTGCGACACACTCAACGAGCAAAACTAAAGCTAGTATAAATAGCCCAAATGCTCCAACTGAAAGAAATACCTCAATAGATAGATGCACAAACTGAACAATAGACATATAGCTTTTACCTCATGGGCTGTCTTTGTGTTGCTTTCTCACAATCACGTCAGACAAACAAATACACAGAAATATCATTCTTAGACTTAGATTGATTTATCAAGAAAGAATTCAGGAGTCAGCAGCCAGAATACGGAATGTATTCTCTGTGACTGGTGAATGAATAAAGGGTTTAACAAGCTTGTTCTGTTTAATTCCCCAGCAATAGAAAGGCAGGGTGTTTTGTGTCGGGGTAAAATCCTCCGTTCGCGCTTCGCGTTCCCGTTGGCGTAGCCGCCCTAGAAAGGGCTAGGGTAGTGTTGTGGACGGAAACCGTCCCCACAAACTTCTCTCCGTTACAAAACATAATTGCGAATTACGAATTGCGAATTGCGAATTGTTTTAATACCCCCGCATCTATAAGGCGCTCTACAATTAAGTGTGGTGTAAAATCATACTTAATTGATTCTGACTTCTGAATTCTGACTTCTGAATTCTTCTTTTTTATCAATAATTTTGGCTGGAACCCCTACTGCTGTAGCTCCTGGGGGAACATCCAGCAAAACAACAGCATTAGCTCCAATATTGGCATTATCGCCGATGTTCACATCACCAAAAACCTTTGCTCCAGCACCGATATTGACGCGCTTTCCCAATCTAGGTGCTGCTAGAGGCTTCTCTAAATAGCGATTTCCCAGAGTGACACCTTGACGAATTATACATTCATCGCCAATCGTGCTATATCCATGAATAACTATGGCTCCTTGGTGTTCAATGACTACACGCCGTCCTAACTTTACCGTGTAAGGTAATTCAATTCCGTAACTATTACGAACCTTACGATACAGCATTCTGTACAAAATGCTAAGGGGGGCACGCACCAGCTTTGGTTCAACTTGTATTCGCCAAACTCCGAAACGATACACTGCGATCGCACGAAATCCAGGTTTTGTCCAATCGCATCCGTGGGCAATCCAGTCTTCTTTGATTTGCTGCCAAAAACTTAAGCCGATTCCCGTCTCATGGGTATTATTTGTGTCATTACTATTTGAAATTGACTCTGCCCGAACATCCATAAGTTATATTCCCCATAGCTTTTAAATTCTCTACTTACTCACATTTCTGTATTCCTTGTCAGAACTAGCACCTTGGGCTAATAGTTGTTCCTTACTCGATTCAGTTCGAGTATTGTTGTAATAAAAATAATTATCAGGTTCCTGCTTGACATTTACGCCATTGGCAACAATTCCCAACACATTTGCTTCCGAACGGACTAATAAAGACTTAGTTGCTAAGGCGCTGGCTGTATCAGCAACACCAGGACGGACTACGACTAAAACACCATCTACCATCTTCCCTAAGACTGCTGCATCAGCAGTTCCCGCCAGAGGTGGGGTATCAAAAAGTATATAGTCGTAGCTAGCGGACAAAGCTTGAATCAATGCATTCATACTCTGTGAATCCAGTAAAGCTATGGGATTTGGGGGAATGACTCCGGCAGTCAATACTGATAGATTTCGGGTTACAGATTGAATACAACGACGAATTTGTTCTTGACCGACAATTACATTACTCAAGCCTGTCAAATTCATTACCCCCCACAGGTGATGTTGCGAGGGATTACGCATATCTGCATCTATTATCAATACCCTTTTTCCGGCTTGTGCCATTACAGCAGCTAAATTCGCGGATACTTCTGATTTTCCTTCACCAGCAACCGAGCTTGTGACAACAATAGTACGGACTTTTTTATGACTGATAAAGTTGAGATTTGCCTGAAGCATTTGATAGGCTTCATGGATAACCGATCGCGGTAGAGTTGCGACAATTATTCTTGGGGATGCTGCTTCGATGAATGTTTGTGCGATCGCATTGTTGTTAGTCTCGAATTTCGGGATTAAACCGAGCAATGTGTAACCAAATATCGTCTCAGCTTCCTTGATTGTTTTTATTGAGCGATCGATGATATCAATTAGGAATGCAGCAGCAATCCCAAACATTAAACCAACAAATACCCCACCTGCCGCTAGATACATTGTCAATTTTGAGCGTACTGGTTGGTTAGAAACAGCAGCATCCTGAACAATGCGAGCGCTACCAACGTTCTGATTTTCCGCAACCCGAACTTCTTGGAGTCTCGTTAGTAGTTGTTTGTAGCTTTCTTGAGCTACCGTTAGTCGTCGTTCTAAGTCTCCTTGCTTTTTCTCTAAATTTGGTAAAATATTGGCACGTTTTTTGTACTCTTGGTGAAGATTTGTCAATGTTTGCACTTTGTTTTCAAAACCCAAACGCTGCGCTTGCAGTCTGACAGATTCTCCTAATAACTGTTCCTTGAGTGCCCCTAATTGCAGACTGTTGGGGTCAATTTTCACATTTTTTGAGGGAACTGATTGGCTAACTCGCTGCTGCAATAAATTAGTGAGGGCTTTTTCCTCTTCTTTCAAGTTGGCTATGGAGGGATGAGTACTGGTATAGCGACTTTGTGCAGTTGCCAATTTGGATTGAACTTTTTGTAGTTCCCCTAAAACCTCCTGTACCCCAGGAATCAGACTTAGAGAGGCAACATCAACAGCGCGATCGCTTTTAATTTTCAACTGCGATCGCAGCTCAGTTTGTTGGGAAGTTGCTTCTGCAAGCTGCCCCCGTGTTTCGTTTAATTGCTTATCGAGTTCACCAATTGTCTTAACTGTTTCGTTCGACTCTTCCTCTAAATTAATAATCTGGTTTTGTTCTTTGAAACGTCGCGATTCTTCGGCAGTTTTATCCAATTCACCTTTCGCCCGTGGTAATTGTGCTTCAATAAACTTACGTGCTGCTAAAGCTTCCGAACGGTTATTTCTAATGTTGTTCTCTACATACGATCGCATCAGTTGATTGACTATTGCTGCTGCTTCTTTCCCATTCTCAGAAATATAAACAACATCAAGCACATCAGTTCCAGCAATCGGTTCGACTTTAATAATCAATGATTCTGGTTCTATGAGTTTTCCCGTCTTATCCCGCAAGTTAAGTTTTTCAACTACAGCTTGTAAAATCGGACGGGATTGCAAAATTACAGCCTGAGTCGAAAGTGGATTTGCTTCCCTTCTTATACTCTCCAAATCCCGAAATTTTCCATCAACACCAGTCAAAGAATTAGTTCGATTTGCTTGAAAGAGCAATTTCCCCTTAGCTTCATAATTTGCACGTTGCAGCGATATTACAAACCCAGATAATGCAACCGATGTCAAAAAAATTCCCGATGCAATTAGCCAGCGTCGCTTCAAAACTAACCAATAGTTTTGCAAATCTAAATCATCAGAATTACTTTGCTTCTCCATATTTTTTTGCTTGTTCACTAATAAAATCATTTAGTAAAATTTGTACAAATTTATGAACTTCTTCCCTTGGCGACTTGGCGGTTCCATAATATTCAGAGTTCAAATAGAATTAGTACATAAAGTGATTGACTTACCTTCTTGATTTGAATTATTTCTTAAAACTATTTTTTCATCGAAACCAAACGTTTCGATTTTTTCGCTTCAACTACTAACCAAGGATTTTGGTACAACTGCAATCGTTGTTGTAGAACTAAATAACAGAAAGGAACTGCACTCAGGACATAACGTTTCCACAATCGTTGTGGCTCCAGGGCAAGCCTATAAAACCATTCCAAACCAATCTCACTCATCCATTTTGGCGAGCGTTGAACACTACCAGCTTCAAACTCGATCGTCGCTCCAATCGCTAAAAATATTTTGACGTGTTTCAACTGTTCTCTATACTTAACAATCCACATCTCTTGCTTGGGGGCACCTACTCCAATTGCCAAAACAGTTGCCTGGGAATGGTTAATTAACTCCACTATTTTTTGACATTCTTGTTCGTTCTCCTCAAAACCAAATGAAGGAGAATGTGCGGCAACAACTATATCTCTTCCAATTTTGGTATTGACTTTTTTCTGTGCTTGCTCTACTACTTTTGTTTCTGAACCTAGCAGAAATATTGTGATATTTTCATCACCTTTATAATAGTGATAAAAGGCTGGAAATAAATCTGAACCAGAAATTTTTTCTTGTATTGGTGTTCCCAAAAAATTAGACACATGCATCAACACTTTGCTATCGCAAACTCGATAATCTGCCTCTTGGTAGACACCATAAAAATCCCGATTTTTTTGTAACTTCATCACATGATCCACATTTGGAGTAAATACAATTCCACCATTTCGCAGTCTGCCTAGAAGTTCCTGCATTCTAATGTTGTGAATAGTCACATTTAGTAAGTTTATTTGCCTCATCACCACTACTAGAATAAGTTATATAGGATTACTATTTGGTTTTTGAATATATCTAGGTAGGTTATGTGAGCGATCGCATCACATTTAAATTCACATTTAAATACAGTTAATAACCAGCTAAATCTATTTAATCCAGTCTATTTGCTGCGATGCCAGATTGAGAATTGCACTGTAGAAGCGCAAATAATTGAAGTTCAAGCCATGACACAAAAGACTGATTACAAGAAAGAGACTCCCAATAATCTGTTCTTTATACCAACTTTTTACTAGCAATATCCGCTAAGTACATCCGTCTATAGTCAGCTTTAATATATCTTTGATTTTAGGTAATATCCAACAACTACTGTGAAGTTAAGATGTAGAAAAAGATAATTGTTTATGAAGTAAATGTAAAGCCTAAGTTTTTTTCCGGATTTGCTTGGTGATAATTGAAACAATAAAGCCGACAAAAATGCCAATAAATAAATATCCTATAAAGAATATTCCAGATGACTAATAAAGTATTGCTGAATACATTTTATTTAATTTAGATTTAATATTTAGGCTTAACGTGTAGTCGTAAGAGACAGTAGAAAAGAAGCCAATGATTAGCCTGGGTAATGATTATTGAGTATGGGTATTGGTAAAAATAACTAAATTACAATGTCGAGTGGACTTTGATTTCTGTACTAAAAAAATAAGCATGGTAAGCGTTATATCTCACCATGCTTGTAGTTATAAATCAAGTATCAATTCGACAATTAATTAAACAGAATAATTCAATGAGAATTATTTGCTGATTAAACTATGTCATTATTTGGGCTAGGACCTTCGATTTCCCATGCTAAATCGGTAACAGGAGTAATAAATGAGGTTTTCGTTAGGTCAATCGCAACTTTACCAGCAGGTGAAACTTGCATACCCCAAATTGCATTTTCGCCTGTTGCGTAATTGCGCCAAACAATATCGGGGATACCATCTCTGGTGTAGTCAGCAACACCTTCCATTTCCCAATTAGTATCGGCAACTGGAGTAATGAAATCAGTTTTAGCAGCATTAAAGTCGCCTCCAGGAGTCATTACCCAAACAGCATTTTTACCTTTATCAACACCTGTTCCATAATTACGCCACAAGATATCACCGATACCGTCCTTATCAAAGTCAATTACATCTTCGATTTCCCAACTTGTATCGGCAACTGGAGTAATGAAATAGCCATCTGTAGCGGGGTTAAAGTAAGGAGTAGTGGCGCTAGGAGTATTACTTAACTTCCAAACAGCATTTTTACCTTTATCAGCACCTGTTCCATAATTACGCCAAATAATATCGAGTGTTCCATCTCCAGTCATATCAGACCAACCTTCAATTTCCCAGTCGGTATCTGCGACTGGTGTGATGAACTTAGTTTCGGCAGTATTCAGGGTAAAGCGTCCGGCGGGAGTGCTAGGTGTATCATTGTAATCAATTTCCCAAATCGCGTTTTCACCTGTAGCGTAATTGCGCCAGAGAATATTTGCGTTGCCGTCTTTATCTAAATCCGCAACCCCTTCAATTACCCAGTTAGTGTCAGTAACGACTGTTGTTAAGGTAGCGCTTTTAGTTGTATCTATATCAATACCGTTAGCATCATTCTTCATTACCCAAATAGCATTTTTACCACTATCAGCACCTGTTCCGTAATTGCGCCAGAAGATATCGGTAATGCCGTCTTTATTGACATCAAACAGCCCTTCTACTTCCCAGCCAGTGTCTGGTGTTGGGGTGATGAATTTTGTACCTGGATTAATTAATGGGAACTTGTTATTGGTAGCTGCTTGGTTGTAGTCAAGTACCCAAGCTGCGTTTTTACCAGAATCTCCACCAGATGTTCTATAGTTACGCCAGAGAAGTTCGGGATTCCCATCATTGTTGAAATCGGGTGCAGTAATTGGGTTATTGAGAGTAGTTCCACCAAAGTTAATAGTAACGTTACCTGCGATCAACTGGGTACTATCTTCTGCTAAACCGCCGTACTCATAAATTGAACCCTGAACTTGGTAATTACCAGTCGAGCCACTATTCGCAAGGTCATTCCAAAAACCTCTAGCGGAAGTACCATCGCTGCTTTTTAGAATTGCGTCAGTACCAATGACGTGGGCATAATCTTCACCACCAAAGTCGTTTGGTTCATCTCCTGGAACCCAGTTAGCATATCGACCAGGGTCAACAGTACCAACAGTACCATTAACTGCTCCATTCCAGAATGTAGTTCCGCTTTCTGGACCTGCAACCCATTTCCATGTACCTTCATTTTCTGTATCGCTGGCACCAATCCAACCATTACCAGCTACTCGCTGTTGAACAAAATTCTGTTCTGTGCTGCTGGTAATTGTTGCTAAGTAGCCTTGTCTACCAAAGTATTTATTACCAGTATCGTTGGCAGCTGTATTAGCCGCAGTCCAAGCAATTCCAGTGCTAGGAACAAATTCATAAAAGTGACCGTTTACTGGGTTGGATAACAGCTTACCCAAGGAAAAGCGAATTGTGCGGGCTGTTCCAGGGTCAGCAGGGGTAGCGTTGGTATATGTGATAGAACGTAGAGCTGCTTGGTAGTTAGCAACAGATGAATCTCCATCTAAAGATAGAACTCCGGTTGTGTCGTTGTAACTCCAAGTAATTCCACCAGTGAGAGAACTACTACCAGTAGTTATATCTCCAGTTACAGTTCCAGTTTGTCCAGAGACACCTAATTCGTCTTTAGCTTTAATAAAACCGCCAATTAAGACTCTGGCTCCATTTAAATTTGTAGTACCCGCAACATTTAAATTCGGATCGACAATGAGCGTTGTAGCCGCATAATTTTTAGTACCCGCAACGGTTATTAGTGTTTGGTCTCCACCAACAGCCGCAGCAGTTGGGTCGGATGAAGTAGAAGTAGAAACTGGAAGATTTTGGTCAAGTGTATTGCTAGTGTTATTTGTTATTTCCGTGTAGGAGATTACTAAATCAGTATTTTGCACAGTTAAATCCTCACAATTGATTAAATATTTTTGCTGGTGTAAATTTTAGGTTCTGCAAGATAAACCCACATCCAGCCCGAACAGGTAATAGAAGCCCCTGAATTTCTATAAAACCCAATGCTTGCGGGATAGGGTTTTTGGGAGACACTTAAAAAAAATCTGCTTCACTTAGGAGTTTGAATTAAATTAAATACAACTCTTGATTGTGTAGTATTTGTGTTGGGTTACGCACTCGCTGACACCCAACCTACAAAGATTCGTATATTAATAAATACCCACCCTCGCGAATTAGTATACTTTGTTACGAATGATTATGTACTAAAAGCGATCGCATAGTCAAATAAATACTTATTATTCCCAAATAAATTTGACAACGATTATATTTAATCATAATTTCACACAATTGTAACAATTATGACTGAAAAAAAGTTCATGCAAGTCGCAGGGAATACATCTATGGGAATATTTTGTGAATAAATCTAGCCACAGGTATTATTGCATACTTATTGTCAGTATAAAAAGTGTAATGGTCATTAGGGGAATAAAATACAATGCAATAAAAATTTAAGACGTTCCGGTGGAACGTCTCTACGTGGGTTATTTGTTGGTTTCTGTGTGCGATCGCTTGGTTTGTTTGAACCACTCGACGATTCCTTGTGCGATCGCATTTGCTAATTTTTTCTGCTCTTTGGTATCTGTAACCCATTCAAACTCGTTGGGGTTACTCATAAAACCCAGTTCCATTAATACCGATGGTGAATTTGCGGGACGGGTTAATGCTAAGTTGTTCCAAAATACACCGTAGGTTGGTCGCTTTAGTTTTGTGACTATATAGTTATGTAAGAATGTCGCGAGGCTATGGGCTTGGGGATGATACCAAAACATACCCACACCTTTTGTATTCTCGGCATCCCCATTGTCCGGTAGGGCATTGTAATGGACTGATAGGGAAATATTTGGTTCTTCGGTATCAATTAGTTTTTGACGGTCAGGTAAAGATAATTCGCGATCGCTTTCCCTGGACATGACTACGGTTGCACCACGCTGGATTAATTCATCACGTAGTAACTTCGATACCGTGAGATTAACATCCTTTTCTAAAGTTCCATCACCTCCAGGAGCGCCGGATTCTTTCCCGCCATGTCCAGGATCGAGTAAAATCTTGATGCCAGATAGAGGTTTTTGTTTTTTGGTCGAAAAATCTGGAGGATGACGCAATGTTAAAACTAAACTCGTCCCTTCATAGCGGAGTTTGTACCCCCACTGCTGGTTTTGTTTGAGATTGAATATATATTGAACTTGGTTTGGGTTAACTTGCTGCCAATCGAGACGAGAAATTATCGGGTTTTCATCGGTACGAAAGGTATCAGTTTGAGCTGTGGTGTTATAAAGTGTGAGGACAAATTTTTTATCTCCTTGTTGAACGCTTACAGGTACGGGTACTTGGAGGGGAAAAATTACTTCCGTTCTTTCTGTGGATTTACGATAGCCAATACTGCGAATAATTGTCCGTGGGGGTACTGCACCTGGTATAATGCGAGTCTCTTTACTATTAATCCAACCGCCATAATCCAACCTCAGCCAGTCACCATCTCTCCCTGCGATCGCAGCTCTTGTTCCCCTTGGTAGTGGTGTCAGTCGGGAATTATCCGTACTCGAACCTGTTCGTGCTACACCAGAATCAACTGTAACTTCTGCTACTTGTAACTGTGACGGAGAAAGGATTTGCACCTTACCTGTACCCAGTTGCGTGACGGTTTTGCCATTGAGGGTTAGTTGAAATTGGGGTTGTCCTAAATCGCCAGCAGTCTTTACAGTGGTACAACCTGCATAATTGCTAATTTTATTTTGGGCAATATTATTTGGGGATAATGGTTGATTTCGTCCTGTAAGTGCAGCTTTATTGTCAGGTAATTGAGCTACAAGTGGTTGAGGAGAAAGTGTGATCGCTTGTCCAGCCAATTTAACAGAAACATTTGCATTGGCAGAGGCAATTGCGCTAAAACAGATTGATTCATCTGGCATTCGAGCAATATCTAGCGATGGTAGGAGCGAATCCTTAACAAAGGCTAACTCTTGGGGAAGTTGAGGTTGTAAGGAGTTCCGCGTCACTTGAATCGACAATTCTTGGTTCTGGTAACGAATAGTAAAGTTATTTTCCCCTACCTGGAGGGGCAAACTAGGAGCAAAATGACCTAACTTGCTGCGAACAATTGGCTTACCATTTATCAGAACTTGTCCGGTTTGTGGTGCAGTACCAATGAAAAAGATTCTATCAGCACTTGTTTTGTGTTTGGCGGGGGGATAAACAACTTTGAGGGTTTGTTCTTGAGCCAAAACAACGGAGGGAGTAAATATCGAAGCTAACAGTACTAAGTTTAATAAGAGTTTCACGCCACTGGAAATGAATAAGCACAACATTTACTGTGGCACAATGTCGGGGTGTCTTCAGTTAGAAATTGTTACAACTTAAAGATTTTTATGACTAAGTTTGTATTTGTCACTGGTGGGGTCGTATCTAGCATCGGTAAGGGAATTGTAGCAGCAAGTTTGGGACGGTTGCTCAAATCTCGCGATTATTCGGTTTCGATTCTCAAGCTCGATCCATATATTAATGTCGATCCAGGCACGATGAGTCCATTTCAACATGGTGAGGTGTTTGTCACCAAAGATGGTGCGGAAACGGATTTAGATTTGGGACATTATGAACGCTTCACTGATACCCCAATGTCTCGACTCAACAGTGTTACTACTGGTGCGGTTTACCAATCTGTAATTAACAACGAACGGCGTGGTGATTATAATGGTGGAACTGTACAGGTTATTCCCCACATTACCAACGAAATCAAGGACAGAATTAAAAGAGTTGCAAAAGAGACTAATCCTGATGTTGTAATTACGGAAATTGGCGGTACCGTTGGTGATATCGAATCGCTGCCATTTTTAGAGGCTATTCGCCAATTTCGCAAGGAAGTTGGACGGCAAAACGTGCTGTACATGCATGTAACTTTGGTGCCTTGGATTGCTTCAGCTGGGGAAATGAAAACCAAACCAACTCAGCATTCAGTCAAGGAATTACGCTCGATTGGCATTCAACCTGATATTCTAGTTTGTCGATGCGATCGCCCTTTACCTCCTGGTATCAAGGAGAAGCTTTCGGAATTTTGCGATGTTCCCGTAGAATGCGTGATTACGGCTCAAGATGCCAATAGTATTTATGAAGTACCCCTTATTGTCGAACGAGAAGGTTTAGCGCAGCAAGCATTAGAACACTTGCAAATGGAACAGCGTAAACCCGACTTACGACAATGGCAAAACCTAGTTGAAAAGTTGTATAGTCCAAAATATCAAGTCGAGATTGCGATCGTTGGTAAGTATGTGCGTCTTAGCGATGCCTATCTATCAGTCGTGGAAGCAGTTCGTCACGCTGCCATAAACACCTATGGAGAATTGCGTCTGCGCTGGGTAAACTCAGAAAAACTTGAAACCGAATCTGTCGCAAACTATCTCGAAGGTGTTGATGGTATTGTTGTACCTGGTGGTTTTGGCACGCGAGGAGTTGATGGTAAAATTGCCGCAATTAAATATGCCCGTGAACACCAAATACCCTTTTTGGGATTATGCTTGGGTATGCAATGTGCGGTAATTGAGTGGGCGCAAAATATTGCCGAATTACCGAACGCAAATAGTGCCGAATTTGACCCTGACTCGGCTAATCCTGTAATTCACTTATTGCCAGAACAGCGCGATGTTGTTGACTTAGGTGGGACAATGCGATTGGGATTGTACGCGTGTAAAATGCTACCTAACAGTATTGCCTTCAAACATTACCAAGAAGAAGTCGTCTACGAACGTCACCGTCATCGCTACGAATTTAACAATGATTACCGCAATCTCTTGTTGGATTCTGGGTATGTAATTAGCGGCACTTCCCCCGATGGACGCTTAGTTGAGATAGTCGAATATCCGAACCATCCTTTCTTTGTTGGTTGTCAATTCCATCCGGAATTCCAATCAAGTCCAAGCAAACCTCATCCCTTGTTTAGAGGATTCCTCGAAGCTGCTATTGGACATTCCCATCCCACAACTAATTTCCAAGCCCCAGCAGAAGTAGTATAGATAGCATAAATATTTCGATCGAGAAGCAACCACAAAATTCAAAATATTTAGTTTTGAATTTTGCAAATGCTTCGAGGTTGATATTTTCCACCCAGCGAATGGGGGGAGTTTTTGAGTTTGGCTATACCAGTAAAATATTGGATAAGTCATACTGGTAAAAGTATGGTTTGCTACATACTTGCTACCAAATTTGGGTTTTAAGGAGAAATTGTGGCTTACTGGGAGAAAATTATTTATCAAAAGAAAGAATACATCGTCAACTTTGAGCGTGTTTCTGCTTTTTGCTCCGAGCCGAATAGTAGAGTAACATTTTGGTTGCCGGATAATGCCATTCCAATTGTGATTAATCCACAAAGCAACCAAACAGACTATCAAAAGATTCTCGACTATACAGCCAAAGTTACGGAGTTGAGCGAAAATGCTTACTGGGTAAAAATTGTTTATGAAAGAAACGAGTATATAATCAACCTCACCTGCATTAGTTCGTTTTGTCGCGAACCCAATGGTAGGATAACTTTTTGGTTGCCTGATAGTACAATCCCGATAATTATTAATCCCGCAAGTAATCCAGAATCTTATCAAAAGGTTGTGGATTATATCGAAAAAGCTACAGGTTATACCATGTAGTCATGTATAAATAGCTTGCTAATATCCGCTCTAAGTCCAGAGCGTAATGATTTGTGCGGTTTAATTAATACTTTTCACATGTTTATAAGTTACGTGCAACAAACGATACGCACTTGGCGTTAAACGGAGCTTATCCCGTTTCAAAAGTCAAACCACATTTAAACATTAAATATTAAAAGATTACTAAATATTAGTCAGGTATAAGTTAGACTGATTTTAACTTTCCAGTCTTTGTAAAACCTCATACTTTGAAAAACGACTACATCAGTTATTATTGTGAGCGTATGTAGATGTTCAGCTCAATCAGAGGTTGCGCTGCTTGGGATGTTACAGATTTTTATTTAGTAAGTGCTTATTTATGAGTGCTTGTTTGTAAATACTTGTTTGTCAATGTCGCAGACAACGCTAGCCAATGGTAATTAAAAATCAACATCGGAGCTTAATTTAATTAGCTTCCTGTTGTTTTTTATCTTGCAGTTGAACTCAATGCTCTTTGTTCAAACTTAACGCGATCCACATGACTATTTACGTTGGAAATCTCTCTTACCGCGCTACCGAAGCAGATTTAAGAGCAGTATTCGCAGATTATGGCGAAGTTACACGAGTCGTACTACCTACTGACCGAGAAACTGGTCGGATGCGTGGCTTTGCTTTTGTTGATATGACTGAAGAAGCCCAAGAAGATAAAGCTATTACAGAACTGGATGGAGCTGAATGGATGGGGCGACAACTAAGAGTCAACAAGGCGAAACCGCGAGACGATAATAGCCGACGAGGTGGTTACAGTAAACAAGAAGCCTATGAATAACGGACTATTATCATAGCAAATTGTATTCTTGTTACGCAAGCAATTAGTTGCAGAGCTTGACAGGAAACGATTCCATTAAATGTAAGTATATATACAACCAGCCGATAGTTGTGTCATTTTCTAATGCCACAACTGTCGGTTTTTGATGTTTGGGAATGGGGAATAGGAAATAGTGTGGTTTGCCTTAGATTGCTTGAAGTATTGCGAATTTTGTTTCCAATGCCCAATGCCTAATGCCCAATGCCTAATTACCCATTTGTTACAGAATAATTTCTTGAGTTTCTCTAAAATCACACTTCAGTTATGCGATCGCTTTTCTAAGATAGAGGCAGAAGTATGTTTTTAGTAGTTGATTTTTAGTACTTTTCCTTTTCCGGCTTACAATCGGCAAGTATTACCGTCCAAAACACCCGGTAGTAGCCCGAATCAACCCAACAAATTGCCAGTAGAACCGCGAGGACTTGAAACATGACTCAAGCGTCAGAATCTTTGGATTTATCAACTAGTAAGGATAATAATGGTAGCGATCGCACTTTAGACCGAGATTGCACCACATTATCACGGCACGTGCTTCAGCAGTTACAAAGTTTTTCCCCAGAAGCGCAAGATTTAAGCGCTTTGATGAATCGGATTGCCCTTGCGGGTAAATTAGTTGCCCGTCGTCTCAGCCATGCGGGATTAATGGAAGGAGTATTGGGGTTTACTGGGGAAGTTAATGTCCAGGGTGAATCCGTCAAAAAGATGGATGTTTATGCTAACGATGTGTTTATCTCCGTATTTAAACAAAGCGGCTTGGTATGTCGGTTAGCATCGGAGGAGATGGAAAAACCCTATTACATCCCCGAAAATTGTCCGATTGGTCGTTATACTTTGCTTTACGACCCCATAGACGGTTCATCAAACACAGATAATAACCTTAGCCTTGGTTCAATCTTCTCAATTCGCAAGCAGGAAGGGGACGATGTAGATGAGACAGCCAGCGACCTATTTACACCTGGACGCAACCAAATTGCCGCCGGATATATTCTCTACGGTCCCAGCACTATGCTGGTTTATACTATAGGTAAGGGTGTTCATTCGTTTACACTTGACCCTAGTTTGGGAGAGTTTATCCTTACTCAAGAAAATATTAAGATTCCTGACAAAGGCTCTGTTTATAGCGTTAACGAGGGTAACTTCTGGCAGTGGGATGAATCGATACGTGAGTACGTTCGCTACGTCCATCGAACAGAAGGATATAGCGCTCGCTATAGTGGCGCAATGGTTAGCGATATTCATAGAGTATTACTACAAGGCGGTGTATTCCTTTATCCAGGAACCCGCGAAAAACCTGAAGGAAAATTGCGATTACTCTATGAAACTGCTCCACTAGCTTTTGTAATTGAACAAGCTGGTGGTCGTGCGACTACTGGACATATGGAGATTTTGGATGTGGTTGCAAAAAAATTGCACCAACGTACTCCATTGATTATTGGTAGCAAGCAAGATGTGGCAAAAGTCGAGTCGTTTATTCAAAACGGTCATTAATTATGATGTAGAGACGGAATATATCGCATCTGGGATATATTACGTCCAGCATCGATAAGTTTTTCAAACCCTTTGAGTCACTGATGAACTCTTTATTCGACAAAGTTAAGCTATTCTCGCCTGTGTAGGTAGTGGGGTAAGGGGCAATCTTTGTAACGGGGATTTTACTCCCAGACAAAACAAAGCTGCCTATGGGATTGCTAGGGACTTAAACCCCAAACTTGGTTACATAGATATTGGGCAGGACAAAATAAGAAATACTCATTCCCAATGCCCAATGCCCAATGCCCAAAATCTAAAATCTAAAATCTAAAATCTGAAATTTATGGTCAGTCTGCTAGAAAATCCTTTGCGGGTTGGTCTGCAACAACAAGGGATGCCCGAACCCCAAATCATCATTATCTTCGGTGCTTCCGGAGATTTGACTTGGCGCAAACTTGTGCCATCGCTGTACAAACTGCGAAAAGAACGGCGCATTCCCCCCGAAACAACCATAGTTGGTGTTGCTCGTCGTGAATGGACGCACGAATACTTCCGCGAACAAATGCGGAAAGGTATGGAAGAAGCCCACGGTGGCGTACATCCAGAGGAACTCTGGCAAGATTTTTCCCAAGGTTTGTTTTACTGTTCTGGGAATACCGATAATCCCGAAGATTACCAGAAACTGAACAAACTTTTAAATGAACTCGACGAAAAGCGGGGAACGCGAGGTAATCGGATGTATTACCTCTCATTGGCACCAAATCTTTTCCCCGAAGCCATTAAGCAGCTTGGTAGTGCAAAAATGCTTGATGACCCCTACAAGCACCGTTTGGTAATTGAAAAACCCTTTGGTCGGGATTTAGCATCGGCAAAAAGTTTGAATGCAATCGTGCAGAAGTACTGCAAAGAGAACCAGGTTTACCGGATCGACCACTATTTGGGTAAAGACACGGTTCAAAACCTGTTGGTATTCCGTTTTGCTAATGCCATCTTTGAACCCTTGTGGAATCGTCGTTTTGTAGACCACGTACAAATAACTGTGGCTGAAACCGTCGGTGTTGAAGACCGTGCTGGTTACTACGAATCTTCCGGTGCATTACGAGATATGTTGCAAAACCACCTCATGCAACTGTACTGTATGACCGCAATGGAAGTACCTAATGCGATGGACGCTGAAAGCATTCGTACAGAAAAAGTCAAAGTGCTACAAGCAACTAGACTTGCGGATGTAAATAACTTGGATTTATCCGCAATTAGAGGACAATACAGCGCTGGCTGGATGAAAGGTAAGCAAGTTCCTGGGTATCGGGAAGAACCTGGAGTTCAACCAGGTTCCACGACTCCTACTTTTGTGGCGATGAAATTTGCGATCGATAACTGGCGTTGGCAAGGTGTACCCTTTTACTTGCGGACGGGTAAGCGGATGCCGAAAAAAGTCAGCGAGATTTCGATTCATTTCCGCGAAGTACCTTCACGTATTTTCCAATCTGCGGCACAGCAAGTAAATGCCAATATTTTGACGATGCGAATTCAACCGAATGAAGGGATTTCGCTGCGGTTTGAGGTCAAAATGCCTGGTGCTGACTTCCGTACCCGCTCGGTGGATATGGATTTTAGTTACGGTTCCTTTGGGATTGAAGCAACTTCCGACGCATACGATCGCTTATTTTTAGATTGCATGATGGGGGACCAAACCCTATTTACACGGGGTGATGAAGTGGAAGCTGCATGGCAAGTAGTCACGCCAGCTTTGAGTGTCTGGGATGCTCCTTCTGACCCTTTACTAGTTCCCACTTACGAAGCTGGCACATGGGAACCAATCGAAGCCGAGCTATTGCTTAACCGCGATGGTCGTCGTTGGCGAAGACTTTAAATAGTTATGAGTTGAGAGTTATGAGTTATGAGTTGAGTG
>NZ_NTFS01000149.1 GCF_002289455.1 Brunnivagina elsteri CCALA 953 | reverse complement strand
GTGGAAGGAAGTTGCGCTGTAAGAAAATGAGAGAGCACGGTTTTATAGGCTTTTCAGCGCAACTTCCTTAGAAGACGTTCCGATGGAACGTCTTTAATTTGACAATATTTGGATTTTGAGGAGAATTCCGTGGTTAATATCAAATGTGGAAATAAAGTTTTTAGAAATATTCAAGCAATTTTGTTTGATAAGAATGGCACATTAGAAGACTCGGAGACATTTTTGCGATCGCACGCTCAACGTAGTGCCAGAATTGTAGACGCGCAGGTTCCGGGTATTGGTGAATCTTTGTTGATGTCTTATGGTGTAAATAGCGAACATCTCGATCCTGCGGGTTTGATGTCGGTTGCAAGTCGTTATGATACTGAAGTTGCTACTGCTGCCTATATTGCGGAAACTGGAAAAAGTTGGTTTGAGTCGTTGCAAATTGCTCGTAAGGCTTTGGATGAAGCGGAGAATTATTTGGGGGAAACGGCTTCACCTATGTTTGCTGGTAGTTGGGAGTTATTAAAAAGTCTGTCGGAAATTGGTTTGAAGTTGGGTATTCTTTCAGCAGCACCTAGTGATGAAGTGGAGAATTTTGTCAAGGTACATCAATTAGGTAGTTACCTGGAATTGGAGATGGGAGTCGATGGGCAGATAGGTAAACCCAATCCTAAGTTCTTTTTACAAGCTTGTGAAAGGTTGGGGGTTGAAGCGAGTGTCACTTTGATGGTGGGAGATTCGGTTGGGGATATGATAATGGGAAAAAATGCTGGTGCTGCGGGTTGTATTGGGATTAGTTGGGTTGGGAAGTTTGAGAATGTGCGTGGTGCTGATGTGTTTATTAAGAGACTGGATGAGATTGAGTTGGTGTCTTCGCAGTAGAATTATTAGCTATATACTAAGAATACTTAAAGTTAGGCTTTTAAACGCAGAGTTACGCAGAGGGAAGCGCAGTGTTAGGCGGAGATTGTACCATAAATCTATACAATTTTATGTTGGGGTCAATGCAATACTGCTCGGTTAAGCATTAATTCAGAAACCCGGTTTCTTGCGAATCCCTTTGTAATAAGGTTTTGAATCAAATAGAAACCGGGTTTCTCTCGTTAGCGAAACCTTATCCGAGCAGTATTTGGGGGTCAATGTCCAGTTGTTAGCCATTTTCAATATAACTGAACTGTATTGATTTATATCTAGATTTTCTAGAGTTTTTTCGCAATTTGAAAAGCCGATAGTAAAGAAAAATTGATATTCTCTCCAAAGTTATTCTCAATCCTTTCTCTCAATTCTGTAAAGAGAGAATCTTTATTTTGTGAATCTAATCCTATGTATTGTGAAAGACTACTTAAAAGCATCAAATAATCATCTGTGCTATAAGTGGTTTGCCAAGAGATTTGTTCGTAAATTAAATCTTTAAATTTACCTGAATCAATTATTTCTTGTCCGAAGTGAATAATTCCATGTCCTATTCCTTTAACTTTTTCATCTTCTAATCTCTTATCTTCATATTCTGCTAATGAGGGAGTATAAGTCAGATAAATATCTCTTAGGTGTTGATAGAGTTCATATTCAGGCTGAAAAACTACATTCCATAAAAGTATCAAATAAGCATTTTCTTTTAATAATTCAGCTATTTTTTGATAGCGATTTTCTGCGGGAACCCAATGAATTGAAGTCGCTGCTAAAACTGCATCAAATCCCTCAGGTTCTAACTCCCATTCTTCAAATGAAGTATTGATAATTTCTACATTTGGATATGCAGCACAATTTTGTCTGGCTAGCTGACAAAATTCTAGATTTGGTTCGATACATACTATTGTAAAGCCTAATTGCGCGAATGCTACTGTGGCAATTCCTGGACCACAACCAATTTCTAAAATTTTGCCATTGGGGGGAAGTTGAGTGAGTTCAATCACACGGTTAATCAGTTGTTGCGGATAGCGTGGTCTAGTTTTGTTGTAAGCTTCTGCTGCGTTTGAATACCAAACTTTTTTTTGTTCTAAGTCTTTTGATTGTATCGATTTAAAAAATGCAGCAACAAAATCGTTACTCAAGTTTTCTTGATTCATAAAATAATTAATTAACTAAAATTTCCTGGTTTATAAAGAAAATATATTTTTTTTGCTAGGGAATAGCCTTTTAAATATACATTAATTTATACTAGTTATACTTATTACATACTTTTAATAAGATAATTCTATGTGGTTATTGAACAGATTACTAGGTTTTGGGCTATTGCTGAGTGGAATCGGGGTACTAGCACAGAGGCTTTATGTCACTACTAGAGGCTGGACAATTGAAGCTCCGACGACAATTTTATGTGTTATTGGTATCGTAATCTGGGTTTATGCTGGTGAATTTAAAAAATTTGGATTAGTTCCTATTGTTATCGGCATTTTGATTCCCTTCATGAAGGCAGGTATTGCGATCGCATCGACAACACTGCTGACGTTTATTTTGTGTTTTTTGGCTATTACCTATGGGTTTAGAATGATTACACGTGGAAGTTTCTAGGTTATTTTAGCAGATTGGATTAACAGATAGATGGAGAATCCAAAAATTTTACTCCCATAGAGAATATGGGAGCGATAAATAAGTGAGGATTGCTATATATCGCAATTAAATTGCCCGTGAGAGTTTTCTTTCTCGTGTAAGCTTATGTGCGTCGAAAATCACGGCAATATTACGAACTAACAATCTACCAATTTCGGTTATGGTGATGAATTGATTAGATAATTTAACCAATCCATCAGCTTCTAATAATTTTAATTCTTGCATTTCTAGAGCAAAATACTGATTAAAATCTATTAGATATTTTTGCTCAATTTCTTGTTTATCTACCCTTGTACTGGACATAATTCCCATGACGACATCACGACGCAAAATATCTTCTTGATTCAATTTATAACCTTTATAGGTTGGTAATATTTCTGCATCAATTGCTTGATAATAGTCTTTTAATTGTTTATGGTTTTGAGCATATACGTCATGTAGCATACTCACAGATGTTACCCCAAAACCGAGTAATTCAGATTGTCCGTGGGTTGTATATCCCTGGAAATTTCGCTGTAGAGAACCTTCATTTTGTGCTGTTGCTAATTCATCTTCAGGTTTAGCAAAATGGTCCATACCAATAAATAAATATTTGCTTTTTGTTAATTCTTCAATGGTCATCTGAAGAATTTCTAGCTTTTCTTGTGGTGGTGTTAGTGCATCTTCATCAATATTCTTTTGTACTGCTTTTACCCAAGGAATATAAGCAAAATTGAAGACTGCGATTCTATCGGGGTCTAATTCAATTGTTTTTTGAATTGTGCGTTGGAAGCTTTTTAAAGTCTGGTGAGGTAAACCATAAATTAGGTCAACATTTATACTTTCAAATCCGGCTTCCTTCATCCAACTCATGACATCAAATAGCATTTCATCCGGTTGAACTCGATTTATTGCTAATTGTACTTTGGGGTCAAAATCCTGAAGTCCAAAGCTAATTCGATTAAAACCAAGTTCCCGAAGAAAAAATAGATAATCTCTGTCGATATAACGGGGATTTACCTCGATAGAAACTTCTGCATTGGGGTGAATTGTGAAATTACTCGTGATGTTTTTCCAAATTTTTTCAATTTGTTCTGTATTCAAATAATTGGGTGTTCCACCACCCCAATGTATTTGGACAACAGGACGTTCTGAAGAGATTAATTTTGCTGTTTGTTGAATTTCTCGTCCTAAATATTCAACGTAGGGAATGGCAATATTTTTATTACCAGAAACAATTATATTACAGCCACAATAATAGCAAGCACTTTGACAAAAGGGTATGTGGAAGTACAGCGAAAGTGGTGTTTTGCGATGGTTTGAGAGTGCGATCGCATCTCTAAATTCTTCTTGGTTAAAGCTTTCTATTAACTCTGTTGCAGGTGGGTAACTTGTATAGCGTGGTGTTGGTGTATCATACTTTTTGATTAATTCTAAATCGAACTTCACACCAGGTAATTGAAAAACCATTTATTTTTGTTCCAGTTTGATGAGACGGGGAAAGGGAGAAAATTCTTGATTCTGAACTGGTACAGACGACTCGGTGGGTTGTCTCTAATCCCTATATGGATAATATCCCTATATGGATAATATGGATAGACATCCCACCGGGATGTCTCTACTTATTTTGCGGATGCGACTTCGGTACTACCAGGATTGTGCGATCGCACTAAGGAATTGTATAGAACTTGTCCGATTGCTTGAATTAATGTACCTTCTAAATCTTGTGCTGCTAACAAATTTAAATGAAATGCATGATTTGCTTCTGCAACAATTTTATCTGCTGTGACATCATCTATTACTAATGCATTCAATGCTTGTCTATATTTGTCTTTAAATGCATTTTTGTCGGGGATTTGGTCAAAGTTATAAAATGAAGTTCCTTGATAACCTTCTAGTTTTAAAGCACTTTGAGCAATCTTTTGAAACATCTGTCCCCCAGACAAGTCTCCCATGTAACGGGTATAGGTATGTCCTAATAACAGTACGGGTTCTTTTGCCGCAATTTCGCGAATTCGATTCACGTAATTTTGAGTCGCATTAGTGGGGGAAATTTGCGCTTTCCAATCTTTTCCGTAATAAAATTCTAGGTCTTTTTCTAAATTAGCTGTGCGGTTTAATTCGGGAAAATAAAGCGGTTCAATTACAGGATGTTGACGATACTTTTCCATCGCTGCTTCAAGTTCGCTATAAACACAATACAAATTACCCAAAAATTTCGCAAAGCAGCTTCTATCGACAACTCCTTTGAGAAAACATTTGGTAAAACCTGCATTTTCCGCAGATGTATGTGCTTTTTGAGTCCCAGCACGAAGCTTAATAGCGAGATTGCTACTCATTTTAATTCCTTTATATTCAAATTTAGGAGCAATTAAGTAGTCACTTTCCTCACGATGACTACTTATTTATCGCTTTTTTCACGCACAAAAAAAGAGTGGAGAGAATGAGATAGTCTGTATTGCAACCCAAACGCTTACAGACTCCAGCCATGCTTATTTCTACCAAAAATCTCCAAAGATTGCTAGCCATATATCTACATAGTTATACATAATTATTTACATTTTTCGAGGATAATAAGCTTCAAATGCCTGCTGTTAATGCTTTTTGGCTGATAAGTAATCGGAATATTTGGGGATATTTTTTTTAAAATAATTTTCAATTTTCTGGAAATAATGATAGTTATAGATAAATATCTATGGTTAGATAGCAAAAGACAGGGTGTGAGACATACAATTTTTGACCACTTAGTAAACGTGATATAAAGGGTTTTGTATGGTTCAGTCAAATGCTGCGCTAAAGTCTGGTTTTCTGAAAGCTGGAGTGAAAGCACCTGTAAAGGAGACGTTACTAACACCTCGTTTTTACACGACAGACTTTGATAAAGTCGCGCAAATGGACTTATCGGAGAATGAAGAGGAATTGCGTGCCGTAGTCGCTGAGTTAAAAGCGGACTATAACCGTCACCATTTTATCAGGAATGACGAGTTTAAACAGAGTTGGGATTGCATTGACGGGCAAACACGAATTGCGTTTATTGACTTTTTGGAACGTTCCTGTACATCAGAATTTTCGGGATTTTTGCTGTTTAAGGAATTAACCCGTAAGCTGAAAAACCGTAGTTCCCTATTGTCGGAAGCGTTTGAGTATTTAGCACGTGATGAAGCACGTCATGCGGGATTTATCAACAAAGCTATGGCAGATTTTAATCTGTCACTAGACTTGGGTTATTTAACAAAAAACCGTACTTACACATTTTTTCCACCAGAATGGATTATTTATACCGTTTATTTGTCAGAGAAAATCGGATATTGGCGTTATATCATCATGTTCCGACATCTCGAACAAAGACCGGGGTATCAATATTATCCATTGTTCCGTTATTTTGAGAATTGGTGCCAAGACGAAAACCGACATGGAGATTTCTTTAAAGCACTATTGCGATCGCAGCCCCAACTTTGGGATAATTGGAAAGCGCGTTTATGGGCAAGATTTTTCTTACTATCGGTTTTTGCAACACATACGCTAACGGTACTTGAACGAGCTAACTTTTATCAATCTTTGGGAATAGATGCTAGAAATTACAATATTCAAGTTATCGAGAAAACTAATGAAACTTCTGCAAGGGCATTCCCGGTAATTCTTGATACTAAACATCCCAAGTTTATGCCACTTTTAGAACGTTGTTCTCAGATTAATTTTAGACTCAAGTTGCTGGAAATTAGATACAGTGACAAGTCAAAATTTATCAAGTTTTTTCTCAAGCTCCCTTTAATGCTGGCAGTCACATTTTATATGTTGCGACTGTTCATAATTAAACCAATTGATGCTGAGGCAATGCGAATAGAAGTACATTAATTTTTATGCATATTCCCGACATAGAAGTCGGGAATATGAGGGATAATTGGAAATAGAGTTGTTTGGATAGATTTTCGGCTCATGAAATTTTTTATTGGGTGTGCTGTTTGGTCGTATAAAGGATGGATAGGAGATTTTTATCCAAAAGGTAGTCGCAATTCTGATTTTTTAAATTTATATAGTAGACGTTTTCAGGCAGTTGAAGGGAATACAACATTTTATGCAGTTCCTAATGCCGAAACAGTCGTAAAATGGGCAAGAGAAACACCAGAATATTTTCGATTTTGTCTGAAGTTACCACGGGATATTAGCCATAATGGTAGATTAAAAGCATACATACTCAAAGCTTTAGAATTTGCCGAACAAATGCGTCCCTTGGGAACAAGATTAGCTCCCCTATTTTTACAATTACCACCTAATTATTCACCAAGATTAATCGATGATTTAGCACTTTTTTTAGAATCCTGGCAACAAACAAAATTACCTTTAGCAGTTGAAGTTAGACATAATGACTGGTTTCTAAAAGCTGAATCAAGTCAATTAAATCAGCTTTTAGAAGATTTGGGGATTGGTAGAGTTTTGTTAGATTCTCGACCTATTTATACTGGTGATAATGACCCACAATTAGAATCGGAAAGACGTAAACCTAAATTACCATTACAGTTTACTGTCACCTCAAAATTTAGTTTAATTCGGTTTATCTCCCATCCCAAATTAGAGATGAATCAGCAATTTATGGGAGAATGGGTAAAACAAATACAAGATTGGTTGCAACAAGATAAGGAAATTTACTTTTTTGTTCATTGCCCTGTTGAAGAATATTCTCCTCGAAATGCCCGTTATTTTTATAGAATTTTAAAAGAAAATGGTATTTCTGTTCCAGCATTACCCTGGGATGAAATCACTCCAGAACCTAATCAGTTGAGTTTATGGGAGTAAGGATTAGAAGTTATAAATCACTAATTATACCGAATTCTATTCTTGATTTACTATACCTAATGTCCTATATCGAATGTCTGATTGTGACACTTACGTAAGTTCAACACACTCATTTCGATTTCAGTAATAATGTCTAGACTGGGAAGAGGGAAGAACAATAAATTCCTGATTGAAATAACCCAGATAGGTGCAATTATGAATCAATTCCTCAAACGTACATTTTTACCTAGCTTAATAGCAACAAGCTTGTTTAGTGCTACTTTGTTACCAGCAAAACCAGCTGCCGCAGATGAGAAAATCCTCCGAGATGTGGGGATTGGTGCTGCTGCTGGTGCTGTGACTGGTGCAATTACGGGTAGAGGTTCTGTGCTAACTAATGCTGTTAACGGTGCTGCTGCTGGTGCTGCTGTGAATGGTGCAAATGGTATTAGAAGCACAAGTATAAGAGGTAGAAAAAATCGTAACGTAGTTCAAGATATTGGTGTTGGTGCTGGTGCTGGTGTTGTGTCGGGTGCTGTGACTAATCGCAGACATACTGGTAGCAATGCCATAACTGGTGCTGCTGCTGGTGCTGCTATTCACTTGTTGACGAAGTAGGAAATTGAAATTTTGGGGATGAAATTATTTTTATCCCCAAGTTCTGCGATTTTATATGATATTTGGAATAAGTGAAAATCGCGCAGAGACGCGGAGAAGAGAGGGAAGCAGATGATGTTAAGTCCCATCCCGAAGGTGGCTTCCCGTGGGGTAGGGAGACGCTCCTCGCACGCTTATCCCAATTTTATGATGATGCTGGAATCTCAATCATAAATTCTGTACCTTGACCGAGAGTAGAATTACAAGTTAACTTGCCATTATGGGTTTCTTCGACAATTTGCCGTGCGATCGCAAGTCCTAATCCTGTACCTTTTCCGACTTCTTTGGTGGTAAATAGATGGTCAAAGATGTGGTTTTTGATTTCTTCTGGGATTCCCCCGGCATTGTCGTTTATGCAAATTATTATCATTTTTTCCTGAGTTAAAAACTTGGTATAAATATTTATTTCTAAGGATTTTGCTGGAATATCTGCAAATATTTGTCCTGAAATTGAGGTATCTATGGCATCTATTGCGTTGGCAATTATATTAGTAAATACTTGATTTAATTGCCCTAAAAAACAGTTTATTTTGGGTAGGTTACTGTAGTTTTTAATAATCTCAATAGCTGGACGTTTGTCGTTGGCTTTAAGACGATATTTTAAAATTAAGAGAGTGCTATCGATTCCTTCATGGAGATTACAAGGAACTTTTTCTAATGTATCGGCTCTGGAGAATGTGCGGAGACTGGCGCTGATTTCTTCAATTCTTTCTGATGCTAAATTCATAGAATTGAGTAATTTTTGTAAGTCTTCAGTGATATATTCTAAGTCAATTTCTTGGGCAATATTGGTTACTTCTGGTGCTAGTTGGGGATGGTATTTATGTAGGCAATTTATGTATGTAAATATTTCTTGGATATAGTCTTGAGCGTTATTAAGACTGCCTTTTAGGAAGGCAATCGGATTGTTGATTTCGTGTGCGACTCCTGCAACTAAGTTACCCAGGGTTGCCATTTTTTCATTTTGAATTAGTTGTAATTGGGAATTTTTGAAATTATCTAAAGCTTGGAAAAGTTCTGCGGTACGTTATTGGACTCGCTGCTCTAAAATGTCTTTGTGTTGGGATAATTCTAAATTTGCTTGCCGTAGTTTTAGATGTACGCTAATTCTTGCTAAAACTTCTTCTTGTTGGAATGGTTTGGTAATATAATCAACTGCTCCTAATGCTAATCCTTTGACTTTGTCGGTTGTATCATTGAGAGCAGTCATGAAAATAATGGGAATTTCGCAAGTTATTGGTTGGGATTTTAATTGACGACATGTTTCAAAACCGTCAATTCCTGGCATCATTACATCTAATAGAATTAAATCGGGAGGATGGTTTTTTACTGTTTCAATTCCGTGATATCCATCCATTTCTACCAAGACTTTATAACCTGTGCGATCGAGTGCTTCGTAGAGAACTTCGATATTAGTCGGATTATCATCAATAATCAGAATTGTGTGATTTTTTTGTGTTATGGCAGCAGTTAACATTTGCTTTTTCTTTCCTGTTTAAATATTCCTGAGTAATTAAGATTATTTGATTGAATCTTGGAGAAAGTTACGTACTTTCTGAATATTGAAACCTTGAGCTAATTTACCCATTTCTTGAATAAATGGTTGATACTTTTCGTCTAATTGAGCCAGTTTAGCTAATTCTTCTCGGATACCTCTAAAGTAACCAGTCTCTACATGTTCTAATAACTCTTTCATTTCGGAAATTGTCGGAATGATGATGTTTGTATCACTTGTATTTTGATTAACTATGTTTGGATGAATTATATTTTTGAGATTACTATCATCGTAGAGCAAAGTAATTTTTAAATGCTTTGCCAATGCTGCGTAAAGTTCATTAGCTTGTACAGGTTTGGTCAGGAAGTCATCATCACCAGCATCTAAACTTTTTTGTCGATCAATTGTGATTAATTCCCAGTGGATAGAAATTGCGATCGCAGATAATGGAATTGGGATGTCGGAAGATGTTCAAAAGCAGATTTTCAATCCATTTTTTACGACAAAACCTGTAGGGAAGGGAACGGGTATGGGTATGGCAATTAACTATCAAGTCATCTCTCAAAAACATGCTGGTAAATTGGAATGTGTTTCTAATCCTGGAGTCGGTACAGAATTTTCGCTGCAAATTCCTATTTGTCAAACATCATTTTATTAAAAAAAATATCAACTATCTACCCAATTTTTTGCTCTTTCAACAGCTTTTTTCCATGTAGTGAAATGAGCACTAGATTTTCCGTCTTTTGGCTCGAAAACATCATCAATTCGCCTATTTATTACCAATTCTGCATAACTAAAGCTTCGCTTATCGCAGTTTGTATTACCCAGCAAGTATCATTCCAAATTTCCTCTGGATTATGTTCTACCCATCCAGGTTGTGGGTAATATTGAGTTAGTTCCTTGTAAGCATTACCAACGATTTTACCTTCAGCATCAAATATAAACGCACGATTTCCCGTCGTTCCCAAGTCTAGTGCCAGGATATATTTAGATGTCTGCATTTTCCATTTCCCCCTCACGCTACCAATCATATTAATTTATTTTGTGACTTTGTAATATAAATGCGATCGCAGGCGAAAATGAATTGCAGACCATCTCAGGTTATATCCATGACTGCAACTATCTCCCAAGCCAATTTGCCCAATATCTGCGGATGGGAAACTGAAATTTCTCTAGTTACAAACTCTCATCAGCCAGTATTTTTAAACACAAGCAATTTAAACATTGAAAATATCAATGCTGGGTTTGCCTGCGCTCTCCACATGCACCAACCCACAATCCCCGCAGGTATAAATGGTGAACTCATAAGTAATATTCAGCACATGTTTGAACATCCCCACGATGGGGATAACCACAACGCAGGTGTTTTTGCTTGGTGCTATTCTCGCATTGGTGAATTTATCCCCGATTTGGTTTCCCAAGGTTGCAATCCGCGAATTATGCTCGATTATTCGGGTAATTTGCTTTGGGGATTGGGACAAATGCAGCGTGAAGATGTTATCAATAATCTCAAACGTGTGACTTGTGAAGTGCAATATCAACCCTATGTTGAATGGATGGGAACAATGTGGAGTCATGCTGTTGTTCCTTCCACACCAATTCCTGATATCAAGTTACATATTCAAGCTTGGCAACATCATTTCGCTTCAATTTTTGGTGAGGATGCTTTGAAACGGGTTAAGGGTTTTTCCCCTCCAGAAATGCATTTACCTAACCATCCTGATACTTTATTTGAATATGTCAAAGCTTTGAAGGAATGCGGTTATAAATGGTTGATGGTACAGGAACATTCTGTAGAGAATTTAGACGGTTCTGCTTTACCCCACGACCAAAAATATATTCCGAATAAGTTAACTGCTCGGAATTCTCAAGGTGAAATAATCTCGATTACAGTATTAATTAAAACCCAAGGTTCAGATACAAAGTTAGTTGCTCAAATGCAACCATATTTTGAAGCCAAAACTAAGAATAAACAGCAAATTGGTAATGTAAATATACCTTCGTTAGTGACGCAAATTGCCGATGGTGAAAATGGTGGGGTAATGATGAATGAATTTCCTCGCGATTTTGTGCGGATATATCAGGAAATTCGCGATTCTGGGGGAAATAATACTGGTACTGTCGCAATGAACGGTACTGAATATTTGGAATTAATTGAAGCAGCAGGTATAAATCCAGAAGATTATCCCGAAGTTCAAGCAGTGCAACAACACAAAATTTGGCAACATGTAAATTTAGATAAGGTGACACCAGAAGCGGTTAATAATGCCATCCAAGAATTAAAAGCAAATGACCATCAATTTCATATCGATGGAGCTTCCTGGACAAATGATTTAAGTTGGGTTAAAGGGTATGAAAATGTCCTGGAACCGATGAATAAATTGAGTGCAATGTTTCACGCTAAATTCGATAAGTTAGTCGAACAAGATGCATCAGTGACAAAACGTGAGGATTATCAAGAAGCATTGTTGTATAACTTTTTGGTACAAACAAGTTGTTTTCGCTATTGGGGGCAAGGTACTTGGACAGATTATGCAAGGGAATTGTATCGAAGAGGTGAGGAATTATTGAAATAAACTGTTTTAAATGTGTCAAATTGTTGTAGGGGTGGGGTATTCCCACCCTTATAACTGATAGAATTAATAAATCTATGGTGGGAATATTTTCGCTTTTGAAGGCTTCTTATTTCTACCTTTACGCATTAGTTAAAATAGTAATAGGGATTTAATCTATCGTCTCTCTATAAAGTTGAAAATCTATACCTATCATTTTTAAAATTATGGTTAATTTTTTACCAACTATTACAACTTTACCTACAGATACCTGGGTAGAAACAACCTGGGAAGATTTTACCGCATTTGCTGATGACCCAACTTGGGTGAATGCAAAGTTTTATTATGATGAAGGATGGATGAGAGTTGAAATGTCAGCATTAGGTTCCGCACATGGTCAAGATAATTCGATTATCTCCACTTTAGTTATTTTATATGCGATCGCGAAAAATATTCCGTTGAAAGAACTTACCAACACATCTTTCCGAAAACGAAAAATCCGTGAGTCACAACCTGATATAGCATTCTACATTGGAGAAAACCTGAGATTCCCCCCTCGTAATAATTCCCCTGTCAATCTTGATGAAATCGATCCACCAACATTAGTCGTAGAAATTGCTGCTTCATCCCTAGAAGATGACAGCGAAAGAAAATTAAAACTTTACCAACGTTTGGGTGTAAAAGAATACTGAGTGGTTGATGTTAATGATAGCAAAGTGATTGCGAATTGCTTATCTAAAACCGAAAATATACCCATTCGCACATCTCAAGTTTTACCTGGATTGGAAATGGATGTTGTCGAAGAAGCATTATTGCGATACCTTCGGTAAGCTTCGCTAACGCAAACTGAAGATGATGTCAGTGTTAGTCGTTGGTTAATGAGTCAATTTAATCAAATATTTTAAAGTCAAATTTTTGTCGGGAGAAATTAATTATGGCAGCTTTAACATTACAATTACCTATGGTATTAAAATTTAGCGATGAACAATTTGAACAGCTTGTAGCTGCCAATCAAGATTTAAGACTGGAATTATCATCATCAGGGGAATTAGGGTTTGCTGAAAAAGTCGTATTTAAGGCAGATCGAGAATCAATTAACAATGCTTATAAGTAGAAACAATAAATTATTATATAAGTCACATTGAATCATTATAATATTGTCTAATCACCCAAACCTGAAAATAGGGTAAATACAGTATTTCCTAAAATAAATACAAAAAAAAGTCATAATAATTCGCCGCAGCAATGCGGAAAGGTTCATGACTAGAAAAGTTATCGCAATGGCTGTTTCAGAAGTATTAGAAAGTTTGGTCATCAGTCGGTCGAGACTATATCTTCTTTTAGCCTCTCCCTTACGGGTTCGCCAGTCGCTACAACGGGGGGAACCCCCGCAACGCGCTGGCTCACCAAATTTTCCTTCAATACAATTACGGTCTCTCTCGTCTAATTTTGTCTGTCTTTTTGTTTCTTTACTGATATTCTTGGGTGGTCGTCCTAATGGTATACCACTAATTCTAATGCCTTTTTCTTTACACCATTTTCTATTGTCTTTGGTTCGATAAATCTGGTCTACATGTACAGATTCTGGATAGTACCCTGTTGCTAGTTTAAAAGCTTCTACCTGCGCTTTTAAGTCATTTGATTCATTAAAATTATCCCAACTAATTCGGTCTAAAAATACATAACCTTCATAACAACTAGCTGATAATTTAGCTCCAAATTCTACTGATGAACCAGCTTTTCCTCTAATGATTGGACGAACATGAGGTTGCGTTAAACTCACTATTCTATCGTCAACACGAGAAAGATTATTCTCATACATGAATAACTGTTGCCGATATACTTCATTTACGACTAATAGTATTTTATATTTTTGGGCACTCAGACAGGAAAGCTTGGCTCCAACGGCTAATAGCTTATCTATATGTGATAAATTTCTTTTCAGATATCGTAGTTGTTTCTTTATTGCTTTTCTTATTTGTTTTTTCGATGGTCGTCGTTTTTTCGCTACATCTAGATATTCTTTTCTAGCTGTATTTCTATAAGTTCTAGGTTTTTTATTTTCGTTGTCATCCAATTCTTCATACAGAATATCTATTATTTCTTCTGTTTGCTCTCTCGCTTCATTCAATAATCCTAAATCTGTCGGATATTTAATATCTGCTGGTATACAGGTTGCATCTAATTTTAATTTACCTTGATTTATTTCTTCATTTATTTCTTCTTCTCCTTCACTGTTAATAACTTTTTTTCATTTACTTCTTCACTTTCTGACTCTCGACTATTTTTGACCAGACTTCGATTCATTCTATTAACTAATTCAATATCTATTCTTTGTCTAAAATGAACTAGCATCGATGCTTCAAATGGTGCTTCATTACTATACTTATTTAACCCGATAAAGTACTGCAAATAAGGATTTTCTCTTATTTGTTCTACTGTCTCTCTATCACTTAATCCCAATCTCTCTTTGATTATTAAAGCTCCGATAGCTGTCCGAAAAGATTTTGCTGGTGCCCCCATTTCAATCGTAAATTGTTGAGCATATTCATCTTCAAATTCTGACCAAGGAATTAAATTAGCCATCATGACCCATCTATTATCCTCTGCCAATT
>NZ_NTFS01000148.1 GCF_002289455.1 Brunnivagina elsteri CCALA 953 | reverse complement strand
CCCCCATATCGGTATATTTCATCAATATATTTCTAAGATATGCTCCCGATACCACATTTGCCCATTGCTTGTTATTCTGTCTCTTTACGTGTATCTGGTAACTTCGGTAACACTTCATCCTGATTATTCGCTAATTGTGCTTTCATTGCCGAAAGCTCATCATCTATGTCGCCGCTAGATTCTAAGGCTAAAAATTTATTATCCAAATTATCTGTACTAGTAATAGAAAGTACTTCATTTTGCGATTCTAACTGGACAATTTTATCTTCAACCCGTTCAAAAACACCAGTACTGGATGCACCAGAAAGTTCCCCCATTAGTTCTTGAAGTCGTAGAGATGCTTGTGCAGAGCGGGCACGAGCAATGTACATGTCTTTTTTATTTTTCACCTCAGAAATTTTAAGTTCGAGCGATCGCATGTCTTTTTTTAGTGTAGCGACTACAGTGTTGTGCTGCTCGATTTGGCTGTTTAAGGTGTTCGCAGTGTCTTGGTAGGATTTGCGTTTGGTGAGAGCTTCACGGGCAAGGGGTTCGTTACCTTGTTGGAGGGCAAGTTGAGCACGTCGATACCATTCGGAAGCGGTGGTTTGGGCATTTGCGGCTTGACGTTCGGTACGCTTTTGGGTTGCGATCGCGATCGCAACTCCCTGCCGTAGTTGGATCAGATTATCTTGCATTTCCATTACAGTTTGCTCCAGAATTTTCTCTGGATCCTCTGTATTTGCCACCCAACTGTTGACATTAGCGCGGAAAACACGCGAAATTCGCTCAAAAAATCCCATATCGACCTCCGAAAGCAGCAATCAGCGCTGAGTAATGAGCAATTATAAAATTTTAGATACCTTTTTATCCCAAACTCCCCAATCCCAAACCTCTTTTTATTCTAAACCTCCCTAATCCCAAACATCCCTAATCCTAAACCTCCCCTTAACAAGGGGAGGTGCCACGGAGGGGTAATTTTATGCGTCTTCACCTTAAAATTGCGATACCACGAAGTGGTTGCCAGGGGCATCGCACTCTAATTATCCCACTCCCTAAGTTTTAAGTTGGAATTAAATTTCGATTTAAGTTAACTTAAGGCTGACGAACTCTCGCATTGATTCCCTTCGCTTTAACTTCATTCAGCAATTGCTCTGCTCCATTTTTATCCTTCATTGCACCGAGAAGAATTAACTTCTTATCGTCCGATATATATGCATCTGGAACAGCTTTGCGCGCATTTGCCAAAGCATTCGGATTGTTATTATCGATAACTAGATGATAAAAACCATCTGCTGAAGGCTTGATTTCTGAAATCGGTACTTCTTTAGTTGGTACAGGTGATGGTGAAGGTGGATTAATAGTTGTTGGTGCTATTGGCACAGCTTGTTGGGGAAGTTGCTGGGTAGGTATTTGGTTTTGGGGTATTTGATTTTGGGGTATTTGATTTTGAACTTCTGGAGGATTTGTTGCTATTGGAGTTGAACTAGATTTTGGTTTCAAACCAACAACATCGTTAGGATTTTTAACTTCGGGAAATTCCTCTCTGGCGAGATTAGGATATTTCGGTACTGGTGCTACTTCCACATTTCCGGCTGAGGTTTGCCCCTTATCTCCATCTGTTAAGGAATTTTCCGATGCTGGATTATTGCGTTTAAACAAGCCGTCAAATCTAAATGGCAAGCCCTTAGGATTAATAATTGCATATGCCAAGATTAAACTTGCCGTTAACAATAACAAAATCGAACCAATTCCCAACGGTGAGAGTAGACTATTCTTGTTGGCTTTTGGTTGCTTTTGCTCTTTTGGTGCTTCTTCGGTTAAACTCCGCAGCAATGCTTCCGATGATTCGAGATAGTCATCAGGTTGGCTGGTAGGTGGTACTCCGAAGTTGCTATTATTTGATGAGTCCGACTTCGTTTTTGGCTTTGCTGTTGGTACGATGCTGCTTGTTTGTGGTGTATTTGCTTCTGTTGCTGTTACCCCACTTGTCCCAACTCTAGGAATTTGTGAAGGTGGTGGGGGTGGAGGTGTGGGAATTTCTGTAACGTAGGTTGGAGGAAGGTTAGAATTATTGATGGGAGAAACCGGAATTTCTTGACGTTCTGAACCAACTACAGAATCAGTTGTAGCTTTTGCAATATTATTATTGACATTTATATTTGTAGGAATCGAATATTGTAGTTGACTACCAGTGAAATTGGCTGGCTGGACTTGGTTAGACGTTCGAGATGTACCTCGGTATCGTCGATATCGCGCTAACTCGCGATCGAGTTGAACTTCTAAACTTGCCAGTGCAGCTGAGAGCGCAGGTTTTAAGCTAGGTGTCCGGGAAAATTGATTACCCGAATGCATCAGGGGATTTTGACTCATTGGTTTGCCTTCAACCTAATAATTACCAGTACAGCGTAAATAGACATACTCGGAGTGACTAACGAAGCCTTGTCGAATAGCGAAATTCCTCTTAAAGAGGACTAAATTCAAGTTCTAAATGTTTGGCATATTTACGCCATCTTGGACTAAGGATTACGATATGTTTTAGTGACAATAATAGCGAAAATTAACATAAATATTTTGTATCGCCATTGTGTATCGCCAAAGTGTAATTTTTGTACTTTTACTGGCAAAATGTCTTTAAAATCAGTAAATGATGTTTTAACTATTTTAAAAGCTAAGGCTGTAATCCAGGAACCCCCTGTAAACGCTTTGCTGCGAGACTGGCACGAAATCGTTGGTGATGTACTTGCACTTCAGACTCGTCCCCTTTCGATCCAGCGTCATCTTCTGCGTGTCGCAACTTCCAGCGCTGCTTGGGCACAAAACTTAACTTTTGAACGCCAAAGCTTGCTAATTAAAGTTAATCAAAGATTGGCGATTCCTGTTGTTAATATCCATTTTTCCACTGCTGGCTGGCATATTTCCCCGATCCGCGAGAAAAAACCAGAATTAGCTTCACAGACTCAACACCCAAGTTATTTAGGTGAATCGATTAATATAATTAGTGCGATCGCGACAGATGTTTCTGAAGTAGGGCTTGACAAAACAACCACTAGGAAAAAGGCTTTTGATGCCTGGGCAAGTGCGGTAAAAGTGCGATCGCACAAATTACCCCTTTGTCCTCAATGTCAATGTCCCACTCCACCGGGAGAACTCCAACGTTGGGATGTATGTGCTTTATGTGCAGCGAAAAGATTTTAGTTGGATTGTCACAAAAAATTACCAATAAATAACTACTAATAGTCAACTAATTCTATATCTTTTGGGGGAAGAATTAATCGTAATTAAATTCATAGCAGTTTACTTTACTTTGATCCCAATTGGTTTTATCTATATTTGACCTCTTTATTCCAGCTTAAATGTATCATTTCTGTAATCAAAGTTTTGAAAAATATAACACAAATCTAAAAAGAATATAAAGCTCTTTTTATGATTGGGATCAGGAAAACCTATACCAAATAATGATTTCTTGCCTGTTGTCCGTATTTATATCTAAGAATGAAATAAACCAGAATAGATAGAAGGAAACTATGCCTAAACGGCTCTCAACATGAAGAACATAAAATTCTTGACTTCTGCCTGTAAATATTGCCGCTATTACAAACCAGAAGGTCGTCGGGGGGGCAATTGTCAGCAACTAGGGGCACCAGTTTTAGGGAGTTGGAAAGCTTGTTCTTTAGCTTTGCCGCCTTTTGCCCCATCGTGGGAAACTTTGGAAGAAGTTTGGATTTTGCCGCAGTCTAAGCCAGTCCTAGCTTCAGCCATTCTTCAAAATGCCATACTTGTTAAAAAATCACAAATGGCAATGTTACAGGCAAAGGAGAGTGCTTTACAGAGTGCGGAACTAACCGAGACTAAGACTTTAGTGGTTTAACCTCTAATTATATTTCGAGTCCAGTAACAATCTTGGTAGTGAGAGTGTTATTTGCGGGCATAAACCCTCAATAACTGATAATTTTCACCGTTTAGTGTTGTTTTGATTTAATTTTGGCTGAGTTAAAAAATTGAGCAAGTTGATAGATATGGAAGAAATCGCATCTAGAATTGGAAAGGTGCGATTTCTTAATGGTTGCTGAAAATTAAGGTAGCCAGGGAAAGGAACGGAAATTGGGCGATCGCTTCTCTAAAAATGCCTGTTTTCCTTCGGTACCTTCTTCTGTCATGTAATAAAGTAAAGTCGCGTTTCCAGCAAGTTCCTGTAATCCCGCTTGTCCATCACAGTCTGCATTGAAGGCAGCTTTTAAACAACGAATTGCTATTGGACTTTTTTCTAAAATCTCTTTTGCCCATTGAATACCTTCGTTTTCGAGTTGTTCTACAGGTACAACTGTATTGACTAAACCCATATCCAAAGCTTGTTTTGCATCATATTGTCGGCAAAGAAACCAAATTTCCCGCGCTTTTTTCTGCCCGACAATGCGAGCAAGATAGCTGGCACCAAATCCACCATCAAAACTACCAACTTTGGGTCCTGTTTGCCCGAAAATAGCATTATCAGCTGCGATCGTTAAGTCGCAAATTAAATGTAGGACATGTCCCCCACCAATTGCATATCCAGCTACGAGGGCAATTACAACTTTTGGCATTGAGCGAATCAGACGCTGTAAATCTAATACATTTAAACGGGGTGTACCTTCTTCATCTATATAACCTGCTTGTCCCCGCACGCTTTGGTCTCCACCCGAACAAAAGGCATATTTTCCATCAGTATGGGGACCATAACCAGTAAATAGAACTACTCCAATTCGAGTATCTTCACGTGCATTAGAGAAAGCATCGTAAAGTTCAAATACAGTTTTTGGACGAAAAGCATTACGTTTGTGGGGACGGTTGATGGTTATTTTCGCGATACCATCAGCTTTGTGATAGAGAATATCTTCGTAGGTTTTGGCGGTTTGCCAGTCAATTTGCATAAAGGGAAATAATCGCGAATTATGTCAGTGTTACTAATTTACGGGAAATTTGTCCCAGACAAAAAATTTTATTGCCGCATTAACTAGCAAGTAGAGGGAATTACCATTTTTAATGTCATCCAAATTTGGGATTTTATTGTTGTTTAAATCTTGCTAACAATTCCGTGCGAGATAGTTGTATTAGTAACGGTGAAAATTCTTCTGGTGTTAATGCTGTCAAAAGTGGAATAATGGCGTTTAATTCTGCATCAAGGGAGCCAAATTTTGCTTGTAGTAGACTTGCGATCGCAATACGTCGTTCGTTCATAACTCCTTCCTGTCTTCCTTCCTGTATTCCTTCCTGTATTCCTTCTTGTTTGGCTTCTGCTAATCGTTGTAGGTAAATTGGCGATAAACTCATAAGTAACTCCCTATCCTCTTTATTTGGATTTTGATTGATTTCTAAAGTTGTCTTCAAGCTCAATAATAAATCAACTGCTTTGTCCCGTAGGGGATTATTTGGGGATAGACTTTCTAACTCCTGGATAGCTCGTTTCTGTACTCTCCCTTTACCCAGAAGTCTTAACCAGAGTGTTTCTTCGTTTTGCGGTAATTGATGGATAGCAATAATCGCAGTTTTCAGATGACTACCAAGAATATACACTCCTTGACCCCAACTGTGTTCTTCGAGACTTGCTTTAAAGCCGTCTAATATTGGTATTGATGCGGTTGGGGATAATATTCATAATTTTGGTAATTCGTCTTCTAAAGTGGATATATTATTCCGTTTATTTTGGCGTTCTATATCCGCAATTAGATAGAACAATTTGTTCATGCAGCTACGTATCTCGGAAATTTTTACTGCATTTCTAAAAGGCTCAAAAAGTGCGGTTTTATTGGCTAGTTGACCAAGTAAACCTAATTGTATTGTATCCGTACTCGCTTGGGTGATGGTGCAAAGTAAACATCTATCTCCCTAATTTCTGCTGGTACTGTCAGACTAGTTTCTACTTTACCGAGTGGTTGTAGTAGTTCTTTTAGGTAGTCTTTGGCAAATTGGTCGTAAGGAAATCTGGTCATTGTGGAATGGTTGATGATGCACAATTACATTGTAGGAAAAAACGTGGAACAAAACTCATGTTAAATAGCAAATTTTCCTAAATTTTCTTTCCGCCATTTTGCATCCAATTTTCGATTAGTCCTAATTTCCAAAATTCTGATTCCATTCGTTGGTAACGGGTTTAATTTATCTTCTAATTCTTGCCAAGAAGTAATTAATTGATGCTCAACACCATAAGTAGTAGATAACTGGGCAAAATCAATATCTTGGGGAGTGGCGAAAAATTCTTCAAAAGGTGGTTCAAATTGAGCTATTGGAAGCATCTCAAAAATTCCGCCACCGTTATTATTTATCAATATAATTGTCAAGTGTCCGACAAATTTATTCCTAATTAAAAAACCATTTGTATCATGTAATAATGCTAAATCTCCCGTTAGCATGACACTCGGTTTATTGTGATGTGCCATTCCCAAAGCTGTCGATAAAGTCCCATCAATTCCATTCGCACCACGATTACAAAAGGGTTGAATTTGAGCATTATTTGGTTTCCAGAAAAATTCTACATCTCGTACAGGCATACTATTAGCAATGAATAGCGGTGTTTTTGATGGTAGAAATTGTGAAAGTAACCAAGCGACTTTACCTTCAAAAAAATCGTTGGTTGTTTGTAAAGTTTTATCAATATTTTTGCGAGCGATCGCATCAGCCCGACACCAAGTTTGAAAATAAGAACAATCTTCATTTGATGGATGTTTTTCTGTTAATTTTTCTGTTAATTTTTCTGTTAATTCATTGACACTTACTCGTAAATGGTTAGTTTTTAGGTGAAGAGAATCAAGATTGCGATCGCTCCTATCGATAACCCACATTTGCGGTTGATTTTTCTGTAACCAAGTCCGTAATTCCTTACTGGTAGGCATTTCTCCCACCAAAATCACGACTTCGGGGGCTAATTCCTCAGCTAATTGGGGATTGCGGAGAATAGAATCGTAAGTAGAAATCAGATCGGGGTTGAGATGGGTATAATTGCGAACTGGAGAAAGTCCCTCTGCAAGTACGGGAAAGCCTAAAAATTTGGCAAGTTTGGAAATAGCTAGACAATATTCCTGGGGATGCTGAGGTTGAGCAATCCCGGCAATAATAATTCCCCGTGGGGAAGAAAAAGGGGGCAGGATTGGAGGGGAAAAGGATAAAAATGAAGGGGGAATAATATGGGAGAAAAAGTCTGTTGTTTCGAGTTGCGTTAGCGTTCGCTCTTCGCGTTCCCGTAGGGTAGCTATCCGCAGGAATCGCAATTTTGTCAAATCAATCCCATCGGCAATAGGTGCAAGTGGGTCGCGAAAAGGTATATTTAGATGCACAGCACCCGCCACAGGTGCGATCGCACGTTCCCATGCATAAATAAGTGTTTGTCGCAAGTATGCCAGCATTTCGATTTCGGCAACAGGTAATGCTAATTCGGTTTGCCAGTTAGGATAATTCCCATAAAGTTTGACTTGATCGATTGTTTGTCCAGAATGACATCCACGTAATTCCTGTGGTCGATCTGCGGTAAGTAATAATAAAGGTATACAACTTTCTTTCGCTTCAATCACAGCTGGGTAAAAATTCGCTCCCGCAGTTCCCGAAGTACAAACCAGCACAACAGGTTTGCCAGTAGTTTTTGCCCTCCCCAAAGCAAAAAAAGCAGCAGAACGTTCATCAAGAATAGAAATTACTTCAATATCTGGTGCTTGTTGGGCAAATGCAACAACAAGAGGAGTGGAACGGGAACCTGGGCAAATGACAACACAATTCAATCCTAGCCGTTTTAATGTCTCAGTTAGGACAAAAGCCCAAAGTTCGTTGATGTTTCGGAGTGCGATCGCCATTTTTAGGAGTGTTGCTTCTTTTTGTTTGAACTAAATTTTCAAATTTTCCGGATTGCTAAGTTGCGATCGTGTATCTCCAATTGTGGATACATCAGAAACCTCTATGTGTTCCTTATCTGACTCATCCCTAGCATTAAAAGTTAGTACGAATTAATAGTACTAGTAAATAACGCTAGTTAAACAATCAAATAAATTCTCAATTTAAATCCAAAATTTAAATATACCTTTAAATACTTATTTCTAAATTCCTTAAATTTAATGGGTTTCCTCTCTTTTAAGGGGCGCGATGCGTCTCTTTTTTTTGTTTTAATTTTTCATATTTAAAAAATTTTATACCTTTCCGGAACCAAGGTAATACCGACTGAAGTACTACCTGTAGCAAATAGTTCAAATTCAAAGTTCAAAGTTCAAATTTACGATACAACTACGAGGTAAATTTTATGTCTGAGAAACGCGGTAAACCCAAAAAAACAGTAAATGGCTTACTGGGGGAGATGAATACACTAAACAACGATAATCAAGAGATTAACAAAAGTACAAACTTATCATCTAGATATGAGATGAATTTTATATCTGAGAAGCGAGTTAAGCCACAGCCAACTGGTAAACCCAAAAAAACAGTAAATGGCTAATTCACATATCAAACAACGACAATCTAAGTAAAATTTCATCTCCACAAAAATCATCAAATATGATTTTTATCCAATTAACAAATTAGGAGGATAAGCAAATGTCAGATGAAGAAAGACAAGAACCACCGTCCACAGGTAGACCACTTAGAACAGTAACCGGTGTTATTCCAGAGACTAATCAACCGCAAAAATTCAAGCCAGATACAAATAAGAAGAAAACAAAATAATCGGTTGTAATCAGTTGCTATTATTATTATTTTCTATGATTAAGAGACGTATGTAAAAATACGTCTCTTTAGTTTATATCTGACCTAATTATTTAGCTTTCACTGTACTTTTAGCTTGTTCCAAAGCAATCTCTTTCATCACTTGGTAAGAATTAACATTTGCCGAGCCTTCAATTGCCTTAACAGCCAAATCTTGCACTTGTTTTAATGCAGAATCAAGTTGATTAGAAAGATTGAGTATTCGCGTTTCTTGATTGGAAATAGTTTGTTCTAAAGACTGCAATCTTTGTTCATAAAATCGCTTTTGTCCATCTACTTCTTTGGCTAATAAATCTGATTTGACTTTCGCTTGATAATATGAAATCCCCTTACCTTCATCAGTTGCTTTTTTAAGAGCAGCTTCTTTATCTTTTGGAAAACTTTCTACTTTTACTTTATGTTCTTCAAATTGTTTTTCTCGTTCATAAATAGATTTTTCTCGTTCAAACCAATTTTTATCAGCTTCTGATTTAAGTTCTTCTAATTGTTTATATAAACCTTTTTGTTGCTGCTCATACTCATCACTATTTAGTTTGCGCTGAAGTTCTAAATCATATAGAGAATCTGTGGTTTCACGCTGACGAGTTTTTGAGAGGTTTTCATTACGTTCTTTAGTAACCAACCTGTGTTCATCTTGCTCTTTTCTCCAAGAATCCCGTTCCCCTTGAATCTGCTGCGAAAGAGTTTCTAAAAGTTGGTTATATTCTTCGTGATAAGTTTTAGAATTATCCTCATAAGCTTGAATTAGATTATCAAGACTATCTTCTTCAACTTCGAGCTTATGTAATTGTTTTAATTGTTGAGCTTCCTCTTCTACAGTTTGCTTAATTTCTGCCAGTTTAGATGCTCTTGTTGTCAGTAGTTCGGATAACTCACTTGCAGCACTACCAAAACCTAATTGAATTTTAACTAAGCTTTCAATGGTATAGTTCATTTTTTGTTGAATGCTTGCTGATGAATTCATGGTTTTTGGTTCAGTTATGCTTGTTTCTTTAATAATGGTATTTGAATTAGAGCTTGCATTATTCTGCTTATTAGTTTGCTCTAATTGTGATTTCAGTTCAGCTTTTTCTTTTGCTAATTCTTCATAAGCTTGAAGAATTTCGACTTTAGTATTTTTATCAGTTGGCTTCTTTGTCGGCATAATTTAAGACTCCTAGTGAAAGAGAAAGGAAAAGAAAAACGAATAATAAACCTTAACTATTTACTCGAACTATCAAAAGCACGCATTGCTAAATCTTGCGCTTGTTTCAATGTCGCTTGTAACTGGACTGAAACACCCTCGATTTGTTCACTTTGCTTGCGAATCGTTTCTTCTAATGATTGAATTCTTAACTCATAATTTTGCTTCGTTGATTCCCATTCTTTCTCAAATAAATCAGCTTCAACTTTTGCTTTTTGACTTGTTTCCTTAATTCCCTCTTCACGTGCTTTCTTCACCATTTCTTCTAATTCAGCAGGGAATGCAGCGACTTTCTTTTGATATTCGGCAAATAGTGGTTGATTATCTTTTAATACTTTCTCCCGTTCTGCCCAATTTTTTGCTTTTTCTTGTGTACTTTCTTGCAGTTCACGTTCTAAATTACGTTTTTTCGCTTCATAAGCATCAGAATTAATTTTATGAGTATTTTCCAACTTATATTGATACTCTTCTAGTTCTTGCACACGTTGTTTCGTTTGCAACTCGTTATATGCTTGCATACCCTCGTCAAATTGTACTTGTTCTTTTTGCCAATCTTTACGGCTTTGCACAATTTCTTTTTCCAAAATTTCCCGTTTACTGGAAGTATCTTGTTCGAGTGTTTTTAATTTTTCTTGATGTTCTTGCATTAAAACATCCACAGCATCTGCAACTATTCTGATTTGTCGAAGTTCTTGCAAATATACTGTTTCTACGTCGATTCCTCTACTTAGTTCGTCGAGCTTTGAGTTCTCTTTTGCTAGTTTCTCAGACAGGGAATTGACGATAGTACCAAATTCCAACTGTAAATCTGCCAAGCTTTTGACGATACTATCAACTGTATAAGTTGAAGCGGTTTCAAGTATCTCTTTATTTTTAGCTTTTTCCGCAACTTCAAGCTTGGTTGCAATTTTTGATTCGATTTTGTTTCGTTCTGTTAATATCTGCTGAAATGCTTGCATCAATTGCTGTCTGCCATCTTTGCTTGCAAATATGCTTCTATCCAAGCTCATATCCAACTCCCTGGATTGTAAATGATTTTAATTAATTAGGTAGTAAGGCACATCAAAACGAACCTGTACAAACATCAGACTAGCTTTGAAGTATATGTTTTAAATGCAGTGAAAATGCTGAAAATGCGATCGCAGATTATTCCCAATCTCTACAGTATCTAGTATTTATGTACTAAAATTGTATCCGAGTGAATTTACTCTTGTCAAGGAGAAAACTGAAGAAAAGCTGGGAGAATGTTACAGGAACATCAAAAAAATAAATTATGGATAACTTTATAGATAATTCTGGGTATTGACAGGTTTTTGACTTTAAGATTTGTCTTCTTAGATATTCCTGCTAATTTGATTTGCCAATTCAATCAAATCTTCTAATTAGTTTTACCGAGATTGGTTTATAATTGTAAAAGAAACTGTGACATATGTTACAGAATGATAAATTGAATACTAAATATTCAGCGTAGTTACACGTAGAATTGATAATTAAGATTGATTATTTGAAGACCCTTATTTTGCGGTTTTTTATTGATGTATACCACCAGTGAATTGACAAAATACCCACCTACTTCGGAGTTCGGTCAAATTAGCCGCGTTTTAGTAGTAGAAGACGAAGAGCTAATCAGAGAAATGCTAGTATTAGCTTTGGAAGGAGAAGGCTACGAAGTCGTTGCTGCAAGTGATGGACGTGCGGCAGTCGAATATTTGAAAAGTAGCGAAGCAAGTTCCGGTGAGTTAAATTTCGATTTGGTTATTTTGGACTTGATGCTTCCCCAAGTCAACGGTTTAGATGTATGTCGCTTATTGCGTCATCAAGGTAATCCAGTTCCCATTATGATGTTGAGCGCAAAAGGTAGCGAAACCGATCGGGTTTTGGGTTTGGAAGTTGGAGCGGACGATTATTTAACTAAACCTTTTAGTGTTCGGGAATTGGTTGCTAGGTGTCGAGCGCTACTTCGTCGGCAAAGACTAAGTGCTTTACCAACTGCACCAGTTTTACAGTACAAGGAAGTGACTGTATATCCTCAAGAATGTCGGGTATTGGTTCGTGGACAGCAGGTAAATTTGTCACCGAAGGAATTTCGTCTGCTAGAGTTATTTATGAGCTACACAAGGCGAGTTTGGTCGCGGGAACAGTTACTTGACCAAGTTTGGGGTCCGGATTTTGTGGGTGATAGCAAGACAGTGGATGTACATATTCGCTGGTTGCGGGAAAAATTAGAAAAAGACCCCAGCCATCCAGAATATATTATTACTGTGCGTGGATTTGGCTATCGCTTTGGATAGTTGTTATTTTTAACATTTGCTCGAAGCAGTTAATGGCTAGTCATGTTTGTATTGGGTTTATTTTTGGGATTGGTATTGGGTATTGGGTTTTGGGTATGGCAGCAGTATCAGTTAAATCGCTATTTAGCTCAGATGTTGCGACCTTTGACAGCGCGATCGCCCTTAAGTCTATCATTGCTGTTAATCCCGCGTCTGCGCCATGAAATCGCTTTAGTCAAGTATCAAGGGCAGTATTTACAGCAGCAGCTACAAACGTATCAGGATTTATTAGAGTTTGCACCGATTGGTTATCTTCAGGTAGATGACGAAAATCAACTTTTGTGGTGTAACGAAAAAGCCAGAGAAATGTTGTACTTGGAACGGTGGCAACCTGGACAGGTACGTTTATTGCTGGAATTGGTTCGCTCCTACGAACTCGATCGATTAATCGAACTGACTCGCGATCGCGCTACTCTACAAATCAAGGAATGGGAGTTTCACCCCTCTTGTGAAAGTCCCCAGGCAGTGATAGATGTAAAGTCTATGGTTTTACGTGCAACTAGTTTGCCGTTACCACAGGGTTACGTTGGTGTATTTTTGGAAAATTTTCAGCCGTTGCGAGATGCAAGTGTTGCCCGCGATCGCTCTTTTTCCGACCTTGCCCACGAACTGCGAACCCCGCTAACTTCAATTCGTTTGGTGGTGGAAATCCTCCAAGACCGTTTAGATTCCCCCTTAAAGCGCTGGGTTGACCGTCTAATGTTGGAAGTTGACCGTCTAATTAACTTGGTTCAAAGCTGGTTAGACCTTACACAACTAGAAAGTAACCCCAAAATGCAACTGCAATCCCAAGCAGTTGATATTAAGTGTTTAATGACTTCGGTTTGGGATACCCTGGAACCATTAGCACAAAAACAGCAAATCGATTTTTTCTACTCCGCACCAGAAAATCTTTGGATTCAAGCCGATCCAACTCGGATGTATGAAGTATTTATAAATTTACTTGATAATTGTATTAAGTATAGTAAACCCCATACTAAAATTATCATCGAAGCCAGAATTATTTCTGAGAATTATAGCCAGAGTCAAAGTAAGGATTCATCAAAGTTAGAAATTAACGTCATTGATTCCGGAACTGGATTTGCGGAACAAGATTTGCCTCATGTGTTCGAGAGATTTTATCGTGGAGACACCGCTCGTGCCCGTAACCTAGCTGGGGAGAATGACTCAAAAACGGCAATAGTTGGTTCTGGTTTGGGACTCGCGATCGTTCGGCAGATTATACTGGCACATGGTGGCTCGATTCAAGCCATGAACCATCCCAAAACTGGAGGAGCTTGGATGCAGATTGAATTACCAGGGGTGATGTCAAATCACCAGAGTAAAGACTATATTTAGAATTACCTATTTAGAATTATCTATTTAGAATTATTTTATATTTTCACTTGAGACTGGAAGCGTGAAAACAATCCTTTATAATCACAATCCAGAACAATCCCAGCTAATACGCGATATCCGACGTTTAGAGCGAGATGTACTGCGTATGGGTGCTTTGGTAGAAAAATCCTTTCGTCTCAGTCACCAGGCATTATTTGCCCGTGATTTAACAGCATCGAAGGAACTTCCTCTATTAGATAAAAAAATTGATCGCTTTTATAAGCAAATCGAACTTGATTGCACGTTGATTATGACCCATCAATCACCAACGGATCGAGATTTGCGCTGCTTAAGTGCTTTTATGCAATTAGTTCGTGATTTAGAACGTATTGGTGACTATGCTGAAGATTTAGGCAATATTTCAGTCAAATTGTTTTCCTATCCACCCCATCCGCTCATGCCAGAAATAGCGATGATGTCCCACCATGCTCAGGCAATGCTGGCAACCAGCTTAGTTGCTTTAGGTGACTTAGATGAGGCAAATGGACGCAATATCAAGCACTTAGACGATGCTGTCGATAATGCTTACGAACGGGTTTACAATGCGTTAGCACAGCAACGTGACGTACCTGGTCTATTAGAACCTTTCTTATTACTAGGATTAGCAATTCGTTGCTTGGAAAGAATGGCTGACCATGCCACAAATATTGGACAAAGAGTGGCTTATATTGTCACTGGGCAACGTTCTTGATATAAATTCATACATTCGCTAATTAAGTACTCGGCTAATTTCAGGAAAGTTATAATTTTTTGAATATAAATTGATCGAACAATTCGCAATTCACAGTACTCGCTTCTTCGACTTCTTACTCCTTTTGGTAGATGTGGTAAACCTACAAACCATTTTATAGTCAGCGGATATGTTGTAGGTAACAAAAAGTAGTTTATAGAACAACACGGTATGCGTAAAACTCAGTCACTTTAGTGCTGAGATATAAGCTACACGGGCTATTTTAATCGCATTGAATCTTTTTAGGTTCTGGCAATGTATCTATTAAATCTTCGACGATTTGAGTAATAGTCTTGT
>NZ_NTFS01000147.1 GCF_002289455.1 Brunnivagina elsteri CCALA 953 | reverse complement strand
GTTCTATATTATTAGTAATCAGAGCTTAAATTTGTGAGTTTGGTTGAGTTAATGTCTGAGCTTTTATAGGTAGGACACCGACGATTAAAGCTGTAAGTGTCGTGGCTGATAATCTCGCTATTTGTTTTAACATGATTAATTCCTGCTTTTAATTTTTGTTGTCATATAGGGAATAATTTCTACCTAATAAATAATTGATGTGATAAAAAAAAATGACAATCATATGTTAAAATAATATCGAAAAAATCTGGTCTTTTGATTTTGGAACGACTACTTCTCTATAATTTTTCGGACTTTTTCCATCAATAATGTTATTTTAGAAAGGATAACTAGGGCAAATCACGGTGATGAAAAAAGTCGTCGTTGGTCTTTCAGGTGGTGTTGACAGTTCAACAGCCGCCGCACTTCTCCACAATCAGGGCTATGAAGTCATTGGTTTGACCCTTTGGTTAATGAAAGGGAAGGGTCAATGCTGCTCTGAAGGGATGGTAGATGCTGCAAAACTTTGCGAACAGCTAGGTGTTCCCCATCACGTTGTCGATATTCGTGAGGTTTTCCAGACATATATTGTCGATTATTTGGTGACGGGTTACAGCGCGGGTATTACGCCGTTGCCCTGTTCGCAATGCAATAAATCGGTGAAATTTGGTCCCATGCTCCACTATTCCAGAGAAAATTTGGACTGCGACAAAATCGCCACTGGACATTATGCTCGGATTAGCTTTAATACAGCCACAGCACGATACGAATTAATTCGGGCATTAGATAAAAACAAAGACCAAACATATTTTCTCTACGATTTGGCACAAAATATACTCGCTTCTGTGGTTTTTCCTTTGGGTGAATTGCAAAAGTCCGATACCCGGAGAATTGCTGCGGAACAAGAACTAGAAACCGCCGATAAACCTGAAAGTCAGGATTTATGCCTCGTGGAAAGTAACGGTTCAATGCGTGCTTTTTTAGACAAGTATCTTGCCCCCAAGGAAGGCGAAATCGTTGATATAGATGGCAAAATTCTGGGTAAACATGATGGTATCCATCATTACACGATTGGACAGCGCAAAGGTTTGGGAATTGCGGCTGCGGAACCTTTGTATGTGATTTCCATCGATGCTGCTAATAACAGGGTAGTCGTTGGCGATCGCACCAAAGCGACTAAATCTGAATGTACGATAAATCGGGTAAATTGGGTTTCTATCGCCGAACCATCAAGCCCCATCCGGGCAGAAGTGCAAGTGAGGTATCGAACAAAGGCTGTACCAGTGACGGTAGTACCTTTGGAAAATTCTCGCGTGCGGATTGTATTTGACGAACCGCAGTTTAGTATTACACCAGGGCAAGCGGCGGTGTGGTATGACGGGGAAAAGGTGCTTGGTGGTGGGATAATTGAGAAGTTTTATTGATTTAAGTTTTGACATCTCAACTTAATTGCCCCTTCTGGAATTTATCTAGAGGGGGTAAATTTTCATTAAAATTATGTAGCTTTTAAAGGTTTCTCTGGTAATGCGATCGCGAATATCATTTATTTTTTCCGCTAATTCTTTTTTCTTTCCGTACCAACATTTTGATAAATTAGTAAATATATTGAAATAAAATAATTTAGCCAAAGCGATCGCATACAGGAAATGACATTGAGCCACCAGAAACAAGCCATTGCACCCCACGGAGGGGAGTTGGTAAACCGCATCGCCACTTCCGCACAAAAAGAAGAATTTCTCTCGAAGGCTGATTTTTTACCCCGCGTTCAACTCGACGAACGTGCCGTATCTGATTTGGAAATGATTGCCATTGGCGGTTTTAGCCCCTTGACTGGCTTTATGAACCAAGCTGACTACAATGGTGTTGTCGAAGATATGCACCTTGCTAACGGCACTGCTTGGTCAATTCCTGTGACTTTATCGGTATCAGCAGATGTGGCAGCATCTCTCCAGGAAGGTAGTTACGTGCGTTTAGATAATACCGCAGGTAAATATATTGGGGTATTACATCTGACGCAGAAATACAAATACGATAAAAAACGCGAAGCTATCAAAGTCTACCGCACCGACGATGAGAAGCATCCTGGTGTTAAGGTTCTCTACAGCCAAGATGAAGTATATCTTGCAGGTGATGTGTTACTTTTCCAACGGGATGCCCATCCCCTATTTCCCAAATATCAAATCGATCCTGCCGCATCTCGTAAAATGTTTGCAGAGAAAGGTTGGAAAACTATCGTTGGGTTCCAAACCCGTAACCCCATTCACCGTGCCCACGAGTATATCCAAAAATGCGCGATGGAAACCGTTGATGGTTTGTTTTTACATCCTTTGGTTGGTGCGACAAAGGAAGATGATATTCCTGCTGATGTGCGGATGCGATGTTATGAAATTTTGTTAGAAAATCATTATCCAAAGGATCGGGTGATTCTGGCGATTAATCCGGCGGCAATGCGCTATGCTGGTCCGAGGGAAGCGATTTTCCATGCTTTAGTTCGCAAAAATTACGGTTGTACCCATTTTATCGTCGGACGCGATCATGCTGGCGTTGGTGACTATTACGGGACTTATGACGCACAATATATTTTCAATGAATTTGCACCTGGGGAATTGGGTATTACCCCGATGATGTTTGAACATGCTTTCTATTGTTTGCGTACCAAACAAATGGCAACAACAAAAACTAGTCCTAGTACTCCTGAAGAAAGGGTACATTTGTCGGGTACTAAGGTACGAGAAATGCTGCGTCGAGGTGAATTACCACCACCAGAGTTTTCCCGTCCCGAAGTTGCAGCAGAGTTGGCGCGGGCAATGCATAATTAGTTATTTGCTATTGGTTCGCGATGTGGATTTAATAGAATACAAAACCTCTCCGAAAGGGGTGCATACACAAGTACCCGAATTGAACCAAATATTAAGAACCCCACCCTAACCCTCCCCGCTCGCGAGGAGGGAATTGGATTTTTTTATTTCCCCCCTTGGAAAGGGAGGTTAGGGGGGATTAGTTCTTGTTGAGGGGTTACATCAGAGACTTATGTGTACATCGTATCAGGTGACTCTCAAAGGATGATGTAAGGTGTTTAATTCGTAATGGGTTCAGTACTAATACTTAATTTATAATGACTAATGCAAAAAATACATATTTAATTCCCAAGAACAGTGATGGCTATGACTTTACAATCACGATATAAGCCCTTTAATCTGATATCTGATTGACTAAAGGGCTAGGGGATGGAGTGATGAAACGGCGGACTTTTTTGCAGCGAATTGGTAGCATACTTGCAGTTTGGCAGGTAAGTGAGGTTGGGTGGTTATTTCCAGGAAGTCGCTACTACGAGGCTTTGGCTGAATCAAATCCGCGTAAATTGGCTTTATTAATTGGTGTTAATAATTACTTGGAGCTTCCTGGTTTAAGTGGTTGTCTAACAGATGTGGAGTTACAAAGAGAACTTTTGCTGCATCGTTTTGGTTTCCAACCGTCGGATATTTTGTGTTTGACGGATGATGCTGCGAGTCGAGATTTAATTGAGAAGGCTTTTTTTGAGCATCTGACTAGCCAATGTAAACCTGGTGATGTGGTGTTTCTGCACTTTAGTGGTTACGGTAGTTGTATTAAGTCAGCAAATGCACTAATTCCTGCTGATGGTTATGTAAATGTAAAAAGTAGTCAAGTCGCCAATTATTTATTAGAAGATACTTTATTATTAATGTTAAGGTCGCTGCCTACAGATAGGGTTTTTGCTGTCATTGATGCAAGTTATAATTCGTTTAATATTAAGCCTAATATTTCCAATAGTGGGTTGAAGATTCGCACCCAATTAACGGATATAGGTATTGATATTGCTGCGAGTGAAATAGATTTACAAAAACAACTTAAAAATAAAATTGCAACTACTCCTCCCCCTTTGGTTGTATCTGCGATCGCAAGTTTAAAGCAATCTGCGGCAGAAGTGCAGATGACGGGGTTTAATGCGGGTTTATTTACCTATGCTTTGACGCAATTCCTTTGGGAAAATACTCCGGTAACTTCAATACAAGTGGGTTTGGGAAGGGTTGAAAATACCATTCAACAGTTAGGTAGTAATCAGCAACCGACTTTATTAAATCCTAAGAAAATCCCCCAGCGTACAACCTTTAATGATATTTTGCTATTTAATAGTCAAATTGGTACAGAGGGAGCAGTTACAGCGATTGAAGACAATGGGAAAACAGTGCATTTGTGGTTAGGTGGAATAGCACCGCAAATACTCGAATATTATGGTATAAATTCACGATTTAAAATTATTTCTACAGATAATTCCCAATTAGCCAATTCCCAAGAGATTGTATTGCGATCGCGTTCGGGTTTAACGGCAAAAGCTTCACTTGCCGATACTTCTACAACACAACAGGTTGAAGAGCTAAAAATTGGAGATAGAATCCAAGAAATTGTCAGGGTAATACCTCGTAATATCGATTTGCATATTGCGATCAATAATAGTTTAGAACGTATCGAACGGGTTGATGCGACTAGTGGTTTTGCTACAGTTAATCGGGTTTCTAGCGTCGTAGCTGGAGAACAACCCGCAGATTACATTTTTGGGAAGCTACCAGAAACTAAAACCGCAGCTAAAAAAGATGTGCTTTCTCCCAGTCGATATGGTTTATTTACCCTTAGTGGAGAATTTATTCCCAACACATCAGGGGAAGCTGGGGAAGTTGCCAAACTCGCAGTACAGAGGTTAACACCAAAATTACAAACATTGTTAGCTGCAAAATTGTGGAGGATTACCAGCAATGAAGCATCATCCCAATTAGCTGTTAAAGTGACCTTAGAAACAGTCAATAGCACCCCACAATCGGTAATACAGCGTCAAACGAATCCTTATAAACTCTCCAATACAATCAGTACTATTTCTACTGGTAGTCACATTCAATTTCAAGTCGAAAACAAAAGCTCGCAAATTCTCTATTTGATGATGTTGGGTTTGGATAGTAGTAAAAATTCTTTTGCATTGTTTCCTTGGCAAAGTTCTTTACCAAAAACTAGCGAAATTACTAATCTGGCAACTCAACCATCACTACAAAATATGATTATTGAACCTGGTACAAGTATTAATCTGCCTGAAAACAATCCTGGATTTGAATGGATAGTGCAAGGATTTGGCAATTTTTGTGAAACCCAAATTATTCTCAGTACTGAACCTTTTAGCCAAACAATTGCTGCACTTTCTGCTACTAAAATGAATCCTGTTGAAAAACCCCGAATTATGCCTTTATCAAACCCTTACGAAGTCACACAAGCACTACTGCAAGATTTACATAATGCTAGCATCGGGAAAAAAGATATTAGTGATGTTTACACTTGGAATGTAAATAATTGGGTCAGTTTCAATTTTATTTACCAAGTTGTGTAGTGAATAAAATGTATAATTCAGAAGGAATTTCCACAAATAAATTAATAAATAAAGGGCAAACAACCGTTTGCCCCTACAATCAAATATATTTTTGCAAAATCACTGCTAATTTCTGTTTGGTGATTGCTGGTACGCTATCCAATCGCGTCAAAATCGCATATTTCAAAGCTGAATGTGCTTCGCTTTTTGGTGGGTTGGTACTCAACTGACGCACTGCTTCTTGAATTACTTTTTGAGCATTGACCGCATTACTGTGCAAATTAGCAACAACCATCTCTACAGTCACATTATCATGGTCAGGATGCCAACAGTCATAATCTGTCACTAATGCCATCGTTGCATAGGCTATTTCCGCTTCCCTTGCTAGCTTGGCTTCTTGTAAATTTGTCATCCCAATTATCGTTGCATCCCAACTACGGTAGAGATTCGACTCCGCTTTGGTAGAAAATGCTGGTCCTTCCATACAAACATATATACCACCTCGATGCAAGTTAACATCAGGAAGATTTAGGGATGCGATCGCGTCTGCAACTACTTGAGCTAAATTTTTACATATAGGCTCACCAAATGTAATGTGTGCGACAATTCCTTCACCAAAAAATGTTGATATTCGGTTTCTCGTTCTGTCAATGAATTGATCTGGAACTACCATGTCTAAAGGTTTGACTTCTTCCTTCAGGGAACCGACTGCACTTGCGGAGATAATATACTCGACTCCTAACTTTTTCATTGCGTATATATTCGCACGAAAGGGTAATTCTGTCGGTAATAGGGTGTGATTACGTCCGTGTCGAGCTAAAAATGCTACTTTTACCTCATCCAAAGTTCCCAGTATTAATGCATCAGATGGTGAGCCAAATGGTGTTTCTATATGCACTTCTTTAATATCTTTGAGTGCATCCATTTTGTATAGACCACTACCGCCAATTATTCCGATTTTAGCTTCTGTCATTGTTTTGACTCGTACTTGTGAACAATAATGCCAAGCTATTTTAACGGGAAATGTGTAGTTGGGGATTATTTATTACTGTACTTAAATTTGTATGTATATTATGTAATTATCAATTAAAAAACAATTTTTATTATTTAAATACATTTTTAAAAATGAATTGTATCTCTTCTTGTTTCTAATTATGTGGATATATCCTGCATTATTCTTTAACTAGCAGGGATTGTCTCCTTTCAGTTTTCCTAGGTAAACAAATGTATGGGTAGGAGAATTCATTTTTATGATAATTTTCCGCAAATGGTATGAACTTGAGAAAACTACATAGGGACTCGACATCCGTAATTTCCACCTATACACTGGTATAGGGTTTTGTTAAACTTCGGGTAGTGTTTTAAAAAAATGTATTTCGTTTACTTTGATATTTTCATGCAAGTTGTTTTTAATTATTTTCATTAAATGAATAAATCTAAGCAGGTTGTTATGGCATGTACTGAGTGATATAGCTTTGTGCTGGTATTATCTCAGGTTTACTAGTATGTCAATTATTTTGTCCTCAAATATAAATTTTTGAGTGCAATTTTTCTAACTTGGCATTTACTAATTTTTATAATGCAATTAACATTCACAATTGAAGGCAGTTTATGTATGGATATGACAGTGGCTATAACCATAACGGGACTATTTTATAGTCATGAACAATATCAATAAAATATTAAAATAAGCATAATCAACTGCGGTTTTAATGTTTCAAGATTAGTAATTTAATATCAAGCTCTATAACTAGGCAACTCAAGATATCGATTGACAAAATTACTTTCAACGCAAAAAATATCAAAAACACTAATGTTTTACGATCGCAGAGACTACCATGATAAATTTAATGGTTGGCTTACTCATCTGTTTAGAAACTGAATTAGTCTCATTATGTTTTTTTATTTTAGCAATCCTAAAGTTTAAGAGCAGACTAAGAAAGATATTTTCTGAGACTACTAGCTTTTTAATCAGACAGAAATTAGAGGATGCTGAAAACAATTTAAACTCTTTAGAATCGCAATTTAAAAACACTCAAACAGAATATTTAGAATCTTTTTTTACATCTAACTCAACATATCCAATTTGTCAACTTGAAGATGGATTCCCAACGACGATTATCGAAACTAATCATTCGCTTTTGGAGTTGCAAAGCCAAGTAGAGAAGCAGACAACCCAGTTACAAAAAGAAATGGCTTCGCAGTTTAATTTAATCCAAATCGAACTGGAAAAATCGCGATCGCTACAACAAGCAACTTTAGAATCGACAGCAGACGGTATTTTAGTTGTGGACAGTAAAGGAATCATTACTGGGTATAATCGTAAATTCATCCAAATGTGGGGAATTCCGGAATATTTACGAAAAAGAGGAAATTACAAACAAACTGTAAAAATAGTACTTAACCAGTTAAAATATCCCAGAGAGTATCTTGCTACTATTCGTGAACTACACGGATATTCAGACAGGCAAATTCACGATGCGATCGCATTTAAAGACGGTAGAATTTTTGAGAGATATTCGCAATCACAATGGATAGCAGGTAAAATAGTCGGTAGAGTCTGGAGTTTTCGTGATATCACAGCATACAAACTTGCTGAAGCCAAAATTCACCATCAAGCTTTACATGATTTGCTCACAGATTTACCTAACCGAGTACTATTTACAGAAAGGTTGGATGAAACCCTGAGACAAGCTAGGAACAGCGATGAAAAATTAGCCGTATGCTTCCTTGATTTAGACCGATTCAAGACTATTAATGACACATTAGGACATGCAATTGGTGACCAATTGTTACAAAATGTTGCTCAAAGAATCACAGAATGTCTACGGGAAGGAGACACGATCGCACGTTGGGGAGGTGATGAATTTACAATACTTTTGCCAAAAATTCGTGATATGAAAGATGCTGCGATCGTACAAGAAAGAATTATTACTGCTTTAAAACCCCCATTTAATATTCAAAACCATCACTTACATATCAGCAGCAGCGTCGGAGTTGCGCTTTATCCAGCAGATGGTGAAGATGGGGAAACTTTAATTAAACATGCGGATACTGCGCTTCATAGTGCCAAATCGAAGGGAAGAAATTGCTATTTGTTTTATAATTCCGACATCACATTACGAACAACAGAATTATTTGTATTAGAAAATAGTTTGTACTACGCTTTAGAAAAACAAGAATTTACTATTCATTATCAACCACAAGTTAATATTACGACTGGCAAAATTCCGAAAATGGAAGCTCTATTACGTTGGCAACATCCAGAATTAGGGTTAATTTCCCCTGCGAAATTTATTCCCCTAGCTGAAGAAACAGGATTAATTGTCGCAATTGGGGAATGGGTTCTGCGTAATGCTTGCGCTCAAACAAAATATTGGCAAAAATTATTAGGGTTGCCATCACTTTCTATTGCTGTAAATTTATCTGCACGTCAGTTTCAACAAATAAATTTAGTGGAAATGGTGCAGCAGGTTCTAACAGAAACTGGATTAGCTCCTGAATGTTTGGAGCTAGAAGTTACTGAAAGTACTGCTATGAAAAATATGGAATTTACTAAAGATATTTTGACTGAATTGCATCAAATGGGTGTTTCCATCTCGATTGATGATTTTGGTACGGGATATTCTTCATTAAGCTATCTGAAAAACTTCCCCATTGATACTTTAAAAATCGATCGCTCATTTGTTCAGGACTTAACTACAAGTACCCACGATGCTGCCATTACTACGGCGATAATTACTTTAGCACATGGATTAAATCTGGCAGTCGTTGCGGAAGGAGTGGAAACTGAGGAACAACGTAATTTACTGCTGGTTCTTAAGTGCGAATTGATGCAGGGATATCTTTTTAGTCGTGCTGTATCTGCGGAAGAAGCGACTCGATTATTAAAGTATAATAAATTGAGACTAACTAATAGTAAATCTTGTTTGGTTGCTTAATCTAATTGAGCTTATTAGTGGGAAAAAATATTGATGTTGGGTTACGACACCATTATCTATTATTCGTTTGCAGTATAGTACAAACTTCTCACATATGTATACTAAAAACAGTTAAGAATTAGACTTTTTATCTGCCAAAACTGATATTTCTAAGCCTCTCCCCTTAGAGGTTGTTTGAAAAGTCTCCTTTCATGTCATGCTGTAGCTTGCTACTTAACAGAAGCCGCTTGCGCGTCTACCCGCAGGGTGGAACGTAGGCGAAAGACTTCCCGCAGGGTAGCATCTCAGTATGTGGACTAAACTCCAGATTCTAGCCTGCGGCAACGCGTAGGCGCTGAGTCGCTTTGCGACACGCTGCGCGTAGCTTGCTTCCCCGGAGTGGTACGCCTTCTCGTAGAGTAGCGCGTACGTTGCGTAAAACTCCACTCAGAATGGCAAATTATACGTTCCTAAACTTTTCAAACATGCTCTAAGGCTATAAAGATGAGATTACTTTGTGGTTAACATTTGATATCGTGTTACTTTCGCCATCTAATTGATTTAAGGCTTCTGGTTGTAATTGATTTTTTTCGGTTTGCTTGGATTCTGGAAAGTCTTGAATTGGATTAATATTTACAACGTTAATTTTTTCAGTTTCTTTCTTTTGTTTCTTTCCTTTATTTCTTGCTACAGTATCATTTTGAGAATCTAGAACTAATTCTTTGATAATTGGTAGTTCCTGCGGCATTGGTAATAGTGGTATATCGACTAAAGGTAAGATAATAGTTGCTGTTGTACCTTGATTAATTCCAGTACTTTCTAAATTAATTGTTCCTTCCATTAATTCCATTAAGTTGCGAGAAATTGCTAGTCCTAAACCAGTTCCTTCAAACTTACGATTTGTGGAACCTTCTACCATTACGTAGGGACGAAATAATTTTTGCTGCTGATTAGATTCGATACCAATACCTGTATCTTTAATTTTGATTATGACCTGGGGTTGGCTGGTTAGTTGGTTTTGTCGCTCAATTTCTACACTAATTGTAATACTACCTTCTTCTGTAAATTTTGTGGCATTACCAATTACATTGATCAATACCTGTTTGAATTTTTGGGGATCGGCTTTTACCAGCATTGGAGCGGAAAATTCTGGTATATTGAGATGCAAGCCCTTTTGTTGGATATTAACAGATTGTAAGTTAATAACATCTTTTAATATTTGGCGTAAATCAATGTGTTCTAAAAATACTGATAATTTTCCAGCTTCGATTTTGGAAATATCAAGTAAATCGTTAATTATTGCTAGTAGGTGAATTGCGGTTTCATCCGCTCGTTGAAGGAATTCTAGTTCTTCTTCTCTGTTATCACATAAATCTTCACGCACGACTCGAACACAATTGATAATAACGTTGAGTGGGTTTCTTAATTCATGGGATGTGGTTGCCAAAAATTGACTCTTAACTTGGTTTGCTGTTTTTGCATCTTGCCAAGAATTTTCAATTTCTTCAGCCCATACTTTGAGTCGTTCAACCATTCTATCTATGGCTTGGGCAAGCTGGTTGAACTCGCGAATGTGAAAGTTTTGGGGTACGGGTTGTGTTTGCGAACTCGAATGAATATTTAAAGCATAATCGCGCAATTGTTCAAGTGGATTTGCGAGATAACGGGCTATATACAAAGATACTAATACGCATGTTCCAATTAAGACGATTGTCAAGACTACGAGAATTATTTTGATTGCCTTTAACCCATATAAAGCGTTATCTAAAGTTATGACATCCAAGATTACCCATTTTTGATTTGTGGTGTTGGGAATTGGACTGGGGATTGCTGTATAACCTGCAAGTAATTCTTCACCTTGTTTTTCAAAGAAGAACTGCAAGCTGTCTTGTTTGCCTGCGATCGCATTACGGACAATTTTCTTTAATCGTGATGCATCGCTATGTTGGGCAATATTTGTACCGATTCGTTGGGGAATGGGATGTGCCAAAATTGTCCCATTGTCGGAGATAACAACCGTTGAACCAGTTAGCAATCCGGGTATATCTTTAACTTTCTGCTGTAGTTCCGATTGAATTGATAGTAAATAACGTATATTTCCAGTATTATCGTATACCGGAGATGTCAAAATCAATTGTAATTTATTTTGCGTACCTCGTTCCTTATTTCTTAGGGATTTAATATATACTTTAGGCGGAACAATAACCCTGATCTGGATATTATTTTCCATTCCAACTCTTTCTGATGATGAAGTCAGATTAGTTCCACGATTTTTTAAACTTTCTTCATCCAAGGGTTCATCACCACAAGTACTAGCAACAACTTGATTGATTGCTAAATCACTAAATTGAATGCATTCAATTTGCTTTGGTAAATTTTGTTCGAGTAAATTCATAAATAGCTGTACATTCAAGATTGAACCAGATCGCATTACCTCTGTTTGACTCGCACTAGACAAATTTGCTTTGAGACTTGCTACTGTATCTAAAATTTTTTCTCCTTTGAGAATTGCATTTTCTGTTAAATTTTGACGTGCAGTATCTAACTGGGTATAACGAGCTTTTTTGAAAATTACAATTTCACCAATCAATAAAACTGGAACTGATAAAAGCAAAATTCTTGTCATCAGCAAGCGACGAAATGATAATTGACGAGGTTTAGACATCGGCAATCTCACTTCGCATACGCAAACCACAACAGCTACGATCTAAAATTTGATAACAAAAAGTTATTAAATAATAATTATCGCTCTGGGTGGCATAATTATTACTGCAACTTGATTTTTTTTTCCCATAAACTGGAATTAACAACCTATCAAGCATTGAAGTTACCTGTGGAACTGTTGCTTTCTTTACATCATGACACTAGAAACACAATGTTCCTTAACGTCATTAAATCTCAAATTGAATAGCCAATGTCAGAACAGCAGCAATAGTTAAAACAATCAAAACAATCAAAATAGACAGAACACACAGAACAATTAAAGACTATCTCATCTACATACTTATCAGTATATAATGTTCCTACACCGTTCTTATGTTACAGTCATTCTCGCAATGAGTGCGGATGGCAAGATTGCGGACTTTAAAAGCTCTCCCGCAAAGTTCGGCTCAAAACTTGACAAAGCACACCTGGAAAACCAAATTGCCATTTCAGATGCTGCATTATTTGGTGCTGCAACTCTTCGGGCATATGGTACAACGCTGACTGTCTCGAATCCCGATTTGCTGCAACAAAGGGAAAAGGCAGATAAACCTTCACAGCCTCTTCATATAGTAATTACAGAAAGCGCTAAACTCAATCCGGAAATTCGCTTTTTTCAGCAACCTGTTCGACGCTGGTTGTTGACAACCCATGTAGGGGCTGATTTTTGGTATGATCGTCAAGAATTTGAGAAGGTATTGGTTTTTGAAAGAAATTCCGGAAAAATCAATGGGAAAACCAATCAACGAATTGATTTAATAGCAGCATTAGAAAGCTTTAAGCAGGAGGGAATAGAAAATCTGGCAGTTTTGGGTGGTGGTACATTGGTTGCGTCAATGTTCGAGTTAGATTTAATCGATGAATTATGGTTAACAGTTTGTCCTTTGGTTTTGGGAGGTTTGACTGCACCAACTCCCGTCGAAGGTAACGGATCCCTGGAAAATCTAGCACCACGTCTCGAACTAATGGAAGTGCGAACTGCGGAAAATGAGGTTTTCTTGCATTATCGGGTAAAAAGGGAATGAGGAAGGGGAAAAGAAGGGAAGGGAGTTTCTTTATGTAGCATCAAGGAACTGCATTAACGTCTTGGCTGTCCTATCCTTAAGAAGATAACAGAGTGTGGTGGGTGAAGTTGTGTTTTTCAGTGTTGTTATTCCGACTTATAATCGCAAACCGATATTAGAGAAATGTCTAAAAGCGCTAGAGATGCAAAAACTTAGCGCATCAACTGCTGTGGAAGACTATGAGGTTGTGGTTGTTGATGATGGTTCGACTGATGGGACATTGCAATGGTTGGAGGAATGCAAAAACAAATTTCCCCACGTGCAAGTATTTGAACAAAATCATCAAGGACCTTCGGCGGCGAGAAATTTGGGAGTTGTGCAAGCAAAAGGCGATACAATTATTTTTATTGATAGCGATTTGGTTGTCACCGAAGTATTTTTACAATCCCATGCTGATGCTTTAGTTGATGGGAAAAATAAACTTGGTAGTGATAAATTTTTTACCTATGGTGCGGTAATTAATACGGCTAATTTTGAGAACCCCACTTCCGAACCTTATAAAATTACAGATTTTTCGCGAGCTTTCTTTGCCACAGGGAATGTTGCGATCGCAAAGCATTGGTTAGTGGAAGCTGGGCTGTTTGATACGGAGTTTCAGTTATATGGTTGGGAAGATTTAGAATTGGGGGTTCGCTTAAAGAATCTCGGATTAGTTCTCATTAAATGTCCCCAAGCAGTGGGTTATCACTGGCATCCAGCTTTTAGTATTGACGAAATTCCCAGTTTAATCGATAAAGAGATTCAACGGGGTAAGATGGGAGTTTTGTTTTATCAAAAGCATCCAACTTGGGAAGTGCGGTTGATGATTCAAATGACTTTATTACACAAGATATTGTGGGGAACCCTGACGTTAAATGGTTTTTTGAACGAGCGGACAATGTTACCGATTTTGAAATGGTTGATTAGTATTGGTCAATCCCAGTTAGCGTTAGAATTAGCGCGAATATTCTTGAATTGGTATAACGTTAAAGGTGTTTACCAAGCTTACGCGGAAATGCAGGGTTAAAATCTCACCAGAATCATTCTTGTTGTAAATTTAACCACGCTTGTAGTTCTGCGATCGCTTGTTATTGAACTTTTCCCCGACCTAAAATCCTCAACCATAAAGTCTCAGGAAAATCTCAGGCGATCGCTATTTTTGCATGGAAATTGGTGTGCGATCGGTTTTCTAGTAAATTGTTAACGTTCTGCTTGAGCGGTTGCTGACAACCTTTTTACCGCCACCAAGGTTTCTCTTCAGTCCGCTCCAACTGGATTGTTAGACTGTTGTTTAGTTTGCAATGATACTAGTTTCTTCCCACTCGCAGCCTGTCTCTTCTGCCAATCAGCAAATATCGCATTGAAATCATAGTTAAAAGCTTTGGCATGTTCCTCACGGATTCGGTGCAATTCTTCTAAGATTTCGTCTTCCCACATAACTTTACTCTCCCATCAATTCATACGGTGTACAAATGGTCGGCAACTTGTATCCAAACTCAAGGCAAATCTCCGTCAGCTTCCTCTGAATTTGAGCATTTGCAATGTGCTTACAATTCCATGTTATTGACACTCTCAGGTCTAAAGACACTGAGATTCTAACTTCATCCTAGTTACTTGCTCTACCAGGTTTTCACCAAGCA
>NZ_NTFS01000146.1 GCF_002289455.1 Brunnivagina elsteri CCALA 953 | reverse complement strand
AGTTATAACTACACAGTTCTTCTAGTAACTCAAAAAACTATGATGACAATATTTGCAATTTTGATTCAGCGTGAAAATGCTGCCAAAAATTACTAAAATATCCTTCATTCGATAACATTTTTTCCCACAATTTTCGACATTCATACTGTAAATCAATAAACTCTTGTGGTGAAATATTCTGATGGAAATCAATCACCTTTTCGGCAATATGTGGTAATTCTTGACTATCAACCCAAACACAGTATTTCTTCCAATCAATTGCAAAATCAAATGGTAAAACACAGTCAGTATCAATAAAGATTGGAATTCGTCCACAGCATAATACTTCAAATAGTCGAAAAGAAAAATTTCCTCGACCACGACAACATAACATGTAGTCGCTATTCACGATACTATTAACATACTCGATACGTAATTGTAATTTTGTCTCGATATCAATGGTTTCATTGAAAAAAGCCATATTGTCTCGAATGAGAAAATTTGTCTCAATTCCTGAACTCTGACTCAAGTAATTTAAAGCCTCAGTCCGAATACGATGTCCCCTGTAAGGTAAATAGTCTGCCCCACCTTTGGGAAGCATAGCTATTTGATAAATCAATTCCTTCAGCTTGATATCCCAAGAAAGGTTATTTGCAAAACCAGTAAACCCAATTACTGGCTTATCCTTTTTCTGACGAATTGAAAGTTTATTATCTAAATAACACTTAACTAAGTCTTCATGAACTGCATTCATTGCAAAGTCATGTGGTTTTCTTTGAGATGCAAGAAGTGATTGACGAAATACAAAAGCATCTTTTATTGATATTTCCTCATGTGAGGAGTCATTCGTAAAAAATATAATTAGTGGTTTATTAGCTTTTTTGACTATATTTGAAAATTCCAAAGCTAAATGCATTCGTGATAGGTTTATTTGAGGTTTCCATGTATTTCCTCTCACATGCAACCAATCAAATGGCAAAATAGCTAAATCAGCATTTTCTAATGTAGTCAGCTCAAATAATGAATCAGCAATATTTATATAATCATTAATGTAATTTGACCAAGGAGATTGATTTTTTTCTAAATATTTGCTCCAGAATGGTTGTAATATAGTGACAGGATTTACTCCTTGTGGTACATATTTGGGGTCAGAAAATATTTTTATCTTCATTGTCAACGATTCTATGCTTAGTGATAAATTATCAAAACCTTTGATTTCGGAACTTAAGCTGATAACAAGATATCCGTCACCATTTTTGCTTTAGCGTTCCAAGAATATTTTTCTCTGATTTGATTGTAAGCAGCTTCTACCAAAGATTGATATTTATCTAAATTTAAAGCTGCATCTAAAACTGTATCTGCTACTTCCTCTGAAGAAAATCCTGGAACTAGTAAATGTTTTAAATGTTCAAACTCTTCTAAACCTCTTAATCCTTCTGGTGTGGAAATGACTAACTTTTTGCTAGCGAAGTAATCTAGAGCTTTATTTCTTGCTCCACCTGCAACTGCTTGTTTTGTAAAGGGAAGAAGACCAATATCAGCAAATTGTAAATACCTCAAAAAATCTTCTCTGCTTGGTAAAAAGCCAACGAAAGTAATATTTGCTGGCAACTTATCCTCAAATTCATTACTATCACGACCGATAACAATAAAATGGACTTTATCTGAATGTGGTTCCAAAGATTTAGCTACTTCAATCGTCATTGAGACAGACATATCATTACTTGGGAATTGAAATGTCTTAGGTGCGACAACAACAACTATTTTCGCTGGTCTAAATTTTTGATATGGGTCTGGAGACAAAGATATATTACTATTTAATAGGTCTTCGGCTACACCGTTACCAATGCAATATATGTTATTGGGCTTTTTCCGATACCATTGAGATATTAGCTTGGGAGTTGAATCACCTGCTGCAATAATTGGCTTTCCGGAAAATACGAGAATTCCCTGAGCAACATATGTCTTAACTAATTGCAAAAAATCTTTGAAATAATTACTAACAGAAGATAAGCGACTCCAATACTCAAAAGCAGAAAAAGTATGAAAATCAAACACCAAAGAGGAATTTTTCGGTCTTTTAAGGGTAAACACAATTAAAGCTGCTATTGCAGGAAGTGTTTCCTGAGCATATATGATTTCTGGTTTAAACTCTTCTATACATTGTTTAAGTGATTTGATATAAGCAGTAAGATTTCTAGAACCAACAGAAATTGAAGGTGCGTAATTAACTCCAGAACAATTAATACCCAAATGGAAAACTTCAAAGCTTTCAGCCAGATATTGACCAAGATAAAATGGTCTTGTAAATGCACCAAATGGTTGCATTGAATCAAGAGTAGAAACAATTAACAAACGTTTCGCCAAAATTAACAACCTCGCTTAATTATGATTTATCAGGGAAAGGCAGAGGGTAGAAGGGAATAGAAGAAATTAAAGATAAGATTGTTACCTCTGCCCTCTCTTCTGCCTTCTTCAAAATTTAATCTTTTTGTTGATAAGTTTAATTTTCCTCAAAAATTTGTTTTTGTAACGAGATAAGGATAGTTGTGCATCTTCTAAACTAAGTCTTAATTGTAATTGCATTTCTGTATTTGTAAATGCATCACTGACGAACTTTTGACGATAAAAAGTCATGGGTTTAGAGTAGACATTAGAAGCATTTGAAGTTGGCTTATTTGGTCCACACCAATGAATTATCACATCTTCATTTTGATAAATTGGGTTAGATTGACTGAAAGAAAAACGCTTTTTCAGACTGTGCTGCTCAAAATCAGGAACAAGTAATTGTATGCTCTCTTGCCCTAAACGAATATTACCTCTATCGGCTGCACGAAAAAGCATAAAGTTCAGAAAACCTTGCTCACCAGGAAAAAATAATTTGGGACACTGAGATATTAAGTCTAAAATTTCAACATACTCCTCCAATTTAAAAATATCTCTTGTACCGAAGAAAGCACCTGTGCAGAAATAATGGTGTCGATGTTCCTGCCAACGAAAGTCTGGATAATACTTTTCAATTCCCTTGATATCAAAGAAGAAATTACAAATATCCTCATCAGGACGTTCGTAACGAGGTTTGTCAATGATGACATCGTAGTGTTGAAAATTTGCAAATTTAAGTATATTAAACCAAACAATAGTGTCTGCATCTAAATACAAGAAGTGTTTCCACGGACTCTCCCAAAATGCAATCATCTTAGTTAGTCCAAAACCAAAACTTCTCTCTCTTAAAACATCACTACATACATTTTTTTTATTAATTACTTTTACTCCGTAGGTTTTTTCTAGTGCCTGTGTTGAAAAGTCTCCATCGACAATCAGACAGATAGGTACATCACCAATAAAGTATCTAATACTAGCACAGCATCCTTTTGCAAGCATATAATCTTGGTCGCTACATGCAATAATAATTCCAAAATCTTCAATCATTTTTTTATCCAACATAAGTATTTAATACAAGTTTTTTTGAATAATGCCTAGAAATTTTCAAATTTGAATTTAAGTCTAAGTTAAACTTGTCAACCTACTGACTTAACTTCTTCACAAAATGTAGGAGAACTACTTAAGTTTTTGTAGCCAATCATTGCGCGTATGTATGGAAGAAACCAGTAAAGAAACCAGAATGAACCAGAATGTCTATAGGTAAAAATAGTCCAAGCTCGAACTGGAAAATTCTTGATGTGAGTAACTTTTTTTAAACGTTCTAGCACAGAAAGATTTTTATCTACCCAGCTACCTCTGACAGAATTTTGTGAACAGGTTCCAACATAACCTGGTGCTAACCACATGGAACAACCTAATTTCTGCGCTCTTAATCCGTAATCTAAATCACCTAGACTGTGGATAAAAGCAGCATCAATATTTCCCACTTTAGTTACAACACTAAGAGGGATTAATACACAATTGCCATACATAGTGTCGCATTCTTGGAGATGATTAGAAGGTTCTAGAAACTCAAATTTATTTGAGTACCAACGTTTTGATTTAACTGCACCTCCATAGGTGGGTTTTCCTGTTTTAGGGTCTTTGGTTGAACCGACAATAATAGAGTCAGCGTGAGAATTAGCGCATAAATATTGATGAATATTCAATAAGCGCTCTAAAGTATCAGACTCTAGTGTGGTGTCGTCATTCAACCAAAGATAATACTCATAATCTCTTTGTAAAGCTTCAGCAAATGCAAGTCGCATTCCACCAACCCAAAATAAGCTACCATTCCCTTTCAGAATTTTCACATCTGGATAATTAGCTTTGATAGCTTCATCTGTACCATCAGAACTACCATCATCAGTTAGATAAATATCAAAACTAACATCTTGCTTGTATAAAGCTTGTAAACAAGAAAGTGTTATTGTCCGTCTATTATGACAAGTCATAATTACTGCAATTTGTGCTTTTTTCATGTCTTTTCTATTCAAAATTAATATTTTACCCCAGGAGAAAATATGTATTCGGTAGTTATTAAACTTGGGATATAAACCTTTTGAACCAATGGCTTAAAGGAATATTTATATTAAATCCTCGAAGCTTTTGCTCAATACTTCTAACTTTTAACATTTGTCGATGAGAAGTAGATTGGTATGGCATCTTGTGGCGACTTACTGCTTCACATAGCCATTGATACTTATCTGAATAAGTCTCAATTCCTTTTAGTCTATTCAATTGCTGAAGCCAATCATAATAGTAAAAGAGGTTGAAATAATGAATTGACACAAGGTTTTCAAAGTGATTAACTGTTGCAGCCTTAGATAATTGATTATGTAATGGTAAGGGATAGCTATAAGCAGAAGAAAAGCTTGATATATTTTCTTCTAAAGCTGAGATAGTAGCAGATAGTAATGATTGTTCGAGAAAATAAACTCCTTGAGGGGGAGCTATTTGTAAATGCATTGCTTTTTCAAAATTTTCTTGCCAAGCTTGAAAAATACCAGCATTTCTTCTAACTGCGACTAATCCTGAATTCCAATATCCTCGAATCCGTTTATTTGCAATCGGGGTAGTAACGAAAATTTCACGCTTTACACCTGCTATTTCGTAAATTTTCTTCCAGTAAGCATCTTGACGGTCTAAACTACCAATAGAACCAATACCTTTTCCATACTCAGGACGAATACGAACATTACAACCTTCTGGAAGTAAAAACTCTTCGGGTTCGGCAAAAAAGCATTTATCACTGTCTATGAAAACTAAAATATTAGCATCAATATTTTTTTCAGCATAGGCACAAACCAAAGGTTTATTTGCCAAATAATAATCATGAAATTTTGTGTTGATTGGTATTTGTTGGTGGATAACACCTAGAGTTTCAAAACTCTTTCTAGTTTGTAGCGATATAGGTTCACCGACTCTAGGATGAAAGCTATATATCGGTGTGTCTTTTAATTGACCACAGAATTTACGAATACTTTCTGCCAGTAGTAGAGATTGCCCTTCTAAACGACCAGGTTCTGTACAAATTAAAAAAGATATTGACATGAAAAATATTCCTAATTAAAACTTTTCATAATTAGAGTCTGATTAATTAATATTTCTAAAAAAGTTAGGATTTGCCAATTTATTCTAGAAAACCGCTTGATTATTATTCAAGTGAAGATTAGAGCTATATTTATTGATTCTTGACCATTCCAAACCTATTGTCAAAGTAATAGTAAGGGACACTAAAGCTGTATCATAGCTATCGGCTAAACTAACTAGAACAGTGAATAATTGCAATTGAAATAACCAGAATATTTCAATTTTCTTTGTTTTTAGTAGAACAATGATTATGCGGGTGAATACATTAATCAAGCTGAGAATACTCGATGCTAATCCAATGAAGCCCAAACTCAAAAATTGCTCTAGAAAAGCATTATGAGTATTAAAGCCTTCTTCACGAAGTCCAGACCATGTGTGAACCATGATATCAATGCCTGCATCTGAACTCCAAAAAGCGTTAAAACCGTAACCAAGCCAAGGTCGTTCTAAACCCTTTTCAATTGCTAAATCCCAAATTGGTGTACGTCCGTTAAATGATAGACCTTCTCCTAATATATCAACTAGGATAGTGTCCATATTTGTGGTAATCAAAAAAGCTGTCCCACTTACAAGTATGCAGATTATCCCAACAATAACAACTCGGAATTTGTAATGTTGTTTGATGACTTGATAAAGTGGCATTCCTAAAACTAATACTAAAACACTAACTAGACTTGCAGAACTTTTGGCTAAAATCACTAATACGATCGCGGCAGCAACTCCAATTACAGCTAACCAGTTTTGTTTGCCTTTATGACTAATAATATGGTTCAAAAAAAGTACAACTGCCAAACTCATTGTATAGCCCAGAAAGTTTTTGTAAGGGAAAATGCCTTGCCATCCTCCTTCTTTCGCGATCGCATAGCTTGGGACACAGATAATTACTAAAGAGCTTAAAACAAGGATAATACTGAAGACCCAAGTCCATAATTTCACCTGATCCTTAAGGCTATAACGTGAGGCTATATAAGCTGCTAACATAAGTGTACGCAGTAAACCTCTAATTCCTTCCGATGTTGTGGCTAAATTACCTGTCCATAAGAGGGATAATATTGCAACAACAACCGAAAATAATAAAAATGGGTCACGGGTTGCAGTATATGGTATTCGCTTCCAGCGAATCAATACTAAAATCCCAATTGCCGGATAGCTAATAGCTTTGAACAAGGAAGCTAGGGGTTGGGGAAAATTCACACCCATAAAAAATAGCATCCAGAATATAGTGAATGCTACTTCTAAATATTTTAGCCACCGATTTAATACTTTGTTATCAATTTGCATTACATCAGATGATTAATAATAAATTTAAAATTTTGATATCGCGACTTCCTTTATTTGAGATTGAAAAATTGATAAATAACGTTTAGCTTGAATTCCCAGTGCAAATTCTTGTTCTGTTTTTTCACGAGCGCAATGTGAGAGTTTTTGATGTCGTTCTTTATTCTCCAGAACCCAAGCAATCCCATTTGCTAAGTCTTCAATTTTAAATGCTTGTGCTAAATAACCATTTTTTTGATGTTCAATCATATCTGGCATTCCCCCAATATTGAATGCAACACAGGGTGTACCACAAGCGATAGATTCCATCACTGTATTAGGTAAATTATCTTGGAGAGATGGTGCTACAAATACATCTGCGGCAGAATAGGCTAGTGCTAGAGAAAGGTCATCATTTAGTAAGCCTAAATAATGGGATTTGAAACCAAAATCTGTCAAATTTTCGCTCTTAGAAGCACCAAATACAACCAGTTCGAGTTTGTCTTGCCATCCAGATGAATTTAGTTGGTTTAGTGCTGGTTGGAGGAGATGAAATCCTTTCCTTTTGTCACTAGTAGCTTGCAGCGAACCAAATAAAACTAGTTGTTTATCTTGGGGTAATTTGAGTAGTTCCCGTGCAAATTGTTTGTTAATTGGTCGATAGGTTTTAATATCAAGACCATAAGGTATAACTTCAATTCGCGTATCTTTAAATAATGAGCTAGATTTGGCACAATTTGCCAACCATCGACTGGGGGTAATGATTGTTAAATCTAAATTTTGCCATACTTTAACTTTACGATGCCACATCCGTCTGGATAAATCTCTATCTTGATGGCTATTTAATTGAGGGCAACTACCACAGGATTGAGTATAGCGATCGCACTCCTGATTGTAGTGGCATCCCCCTGTAAATGCCCACATATCATGGAATGTCCAAACTAAGGGTTTATTGAATTTGGCGATTGTGTTTATATTTAAAAAACCCCCATTAATCCAATGGAGGTTAATGATATCTGGATTAATTTGATTAATTTGAGAAATCAAATTGTCTGGCAACCAGGGTAAGGAATAAGATGTGCGATCGCGTTTTGAATAAAGCTTTAAAGGTAAGTGGTCTAAAGTTAATCTTAATCCAGAAACTGCATTACCCATTCCAGAGCTAGCTGATGTACCAGTAACTTGATTATCATCACTATGTTTAGTTTGTACCAACATCTGGCTGTCAACATTTATTGATTTAAAGCTTTGATGCAATCTGTAGGCGCATCGAGCAGCACCTCCTTGCATATCGGAGGTGCTAATTATCAATGTTTTCATGATTACTCTTTAGTATGGTTTGCATCTAAATATTAGACAATTACATATTAGACAATTACTTTTTTAACTAACTTTTTAATTCTTGTTGGTACAAGCTTCCCAAATATTGCTCGAATTATCTTTTTATTATGATGTATTGTTTTAAGACGCGAGATTGCTTCATTAAGTAGAATTTGCGAGACGGAGTCTTTTCCAAAAATTCGTTCGTATTCTAAAGCAACCTCAGAGGCAAAGCCGATTTGATTATCCAAGAGGGAAAATGCCCATAGCATGACATAATCCGACTTACTAAAATTCCCGTTTGCTAACCATTCTAAAGTTCTGAAATATCTTGCTTCACACCAGCATGGGGTCTGCTTATGAAAATTACTTATAAATTCAGGGTTGAGTTCGGGTACTAAATCTTTTAGTTTTTCTAAAACTGATTTTTTCATTCTGACTGTTCCACAAACATTAAAGTTCGACAGCCAAAAGCCTTGTTTTATTAAATGTTTATGAATGTCGATAAATAAGTCTTCTCCCTCATAAACATCTGCTATACCTGGTTCAATATCAAGTGCTAAAACCTGATTTCTAAGTTCGTCTCTCAAGCTATTAAATATTCGTAAGTCTGTTCCTTGAGTATCGGTTTTTATCCAACTAATTTTATGAAGCGAAAATTGTTCAACTACTGCGTTAAGATTAGTTGCCTCTACTTGTACCTCTTTTTCAACTGTAAAGTAATCGGAAAAAAGATAGTTAGATATTGATTTAAAATCTGGTTTGAGAACGCTCGAACACTGAGGAAACTTTGTTAAATTGAATAGAATTTGTTGACTGTTAGCATTACTTGTAATTGCCTTATTGATGATCAAAGATTTGTAAAATAATCCTTCCTGCGGTTCATAAATTTCTCTTAGGTCTGGATCAAAACCAATATAAATTGAGTGATGAGCAATACTGTTCCAAATTTCAGGTGTTTCTGCTGATGACCCAATATCTATCAGAACCGGATAGATATTGAGTTCGGTAAACAGTTTGGTTAGAGTTTTCATTTCTAAATCCTTAAGAGTAGTGAATGTTATGTAATCTGAATAACTTTGCCGTTTTTTGCTGAAGTTTGAATGTATTTCTATTATCCTAAAACGACTTCCTTATAACTACCCGACTTGACAATGCGACCTCCTTCCAGGGAATAAATGCGATCGCAATGTTTAACTGTTGTCAGTCGATGGGCAATTATAATCATGGTTAATGTTCCTGATAATGCTTGTATTGCTTCTGTTACAAGACTTTCTGTTTCATTATCAAGTGCAGAAGTGGCTTCATCTAGAACTAAAATTTCTTTTTTGTGGTATAATGCGCGAGCAATTCCAACCCGTTGTCTTTGACCTCCTGAAAGTCGAATTCCCCTTTCACCAAGCACAGTATTTAAACCATTGGGTAGATGGTCGATTAAATCTGTAAGTTGAGCAGCTTCCATCGCTCCTTGCAATCGCTTTTGGTCAATTAATTCATCTGGAACACCAAAGGCAATATTCCGTTCTAAGGTGTCATCCATCAAAAATATTGTTTGTGGAATATAACCAATCAAGTCTTGCCAGGAACGCAGGTTGTCATATACAGAGACACCATCGACAGAAATATCACCTGACTGGGGTTCTAATAAGCCTAATATTAAATCAACTAAAGTCGTTTTTCCGGCTCCAGACTTGCCAATTAGGGCAATCGATTCGCCTTTTTGTAAGCTTAAAGAAATGTTCAGTAAAGCCGGAGTATTAGTTTCGGGATAACGGTAAGTTAGGCAATTAAGATCGATTTGATTTTTAAAGGTGAAATTTGTGCTGATGCTACTATTGCTTTTTGTTTGACGCGATGATTTCAATGGTAAAGATTCTTGCTGTTTAGCCTCTAGTAAATCTAGATAAATTGCATCCATTGAATAACTTGCACCTTGAGCGTAACTCACTAAGGCAATAAACTGGCTTGTTGCAGGTATCAATCGAATTGAAGCAATTGCAAATACACTCAAGACTGGTACTAACTGTTGAACGCTTTGCTCGAAAAATAATTGGTATACAACAATCAGAAGTATCAGAAATAAAACTAGAATTGTCTCGATTGCGATACGAGGAATAATTTGTGTGCTATTGAAAAGAGATTCAGCAGTTGTATACTTTTTTAATTTTTCATCCATTTGCTCTTCAAAATATTGCTCGCAACCGATTAATCGTGTCTCTTTAATCCCCCCTAAGCTATGATTAATAATCCGAATAATTTCGTTACGACATTCAGATGTTATTTGACCCCAACGAGCAAATTTCTTCCGCATGATGTAGAAAAAACCAAATGTTGGTAAGATAATTGCTGATGCAATCGCCAGAAAAATTATATCTGTTTTCGCTAAAACAATAATTAGGATGGCAATAATTATGAAATTAGCAGCAGCTTCGAGTGAAGAGATTAAGACTTGTTGAGCAAACTTTTCAGTCTCTATTAATATATTGCGAATGATAGTTGAAGTATTTTTTTTCAGAAAAAATTCATATGGGACTGTTAAATATGTATTCATCAATCTTTTTGATATTCTAGCTTTCTGTCTATAGCCGAAGTTATAAATATACGACTTCATGAAGAAGTAGGCTACAGATTTTATGCAGAATAAAATAACTAGCGCTATCCCTAAAGCTGCAATAAATTGGTTATTAGATTGTATTCCTAACCTTTGATAAAGCCAATTAAGTAAGGCAATATTTTTTATCAACTCTGGATTCATTGACAAACTTAAAAATGGTCCAATCAGTCCTATTCCCAAAGCTTCTAAAACTGAGGCAAAAATTGATGCAACCAATAAGTAGAGAAGTTCTAGTTTTGAATCTCCAAGGATATACAATAATTTTGAGAAACTTTTAATCATTGCATCAATGTTCCAATATTTTAATTAAATCTGGGTTATAAGTAATGACTTATTTTACAGATTTGTATTGAGTAGTTCTAAATTAATAAGAGAGAAACTAGAAAGCTAATTTTTAAAATTTATTGTTTTCGCCTAATTAGCTTTTTTAAGTTCAACTAAGCATTGGATTAGCTCTTCTTTCCATAGGTATTGCTATTGCCAACTTCTGCATGGCTATTTCGAGCAAATACACCAGATCGGGGTACGGTATCTGACTCAATCGAGTCTTTTGAGTAATAAAAGTAACTATCTGGTTCCCGTCGCACATTCACTCCGTTAATCACCATGCCCAAGACATTTTGACCAGACTGAACCAAAAATTCCTTCGCAGCATTCGCACTGGAGTAGTCAATTGTTCCTGGACGAACTACTAATAATGTGCCATCAACAAGTTTACTCAAAACTGCCGCATCAGCAGTTCCAGCTAGCGATGGCGTGTCAAATATTACGAATTCATAGTCCTTTGTAAAACTCTCAACTAATGTCGCCATCCGTTTAGAATCCAATAATGCCACGGGATTTGGTGGTAATACACCCGATGGCAGAACAAAGAGGTTGGGCATGACTTCGTGTATGGCTGTATCACTAGCGATTTGCTCCACCATGACGTTAGAAAGCCCGATCGCATTAGTCAGATTCCAGATGTGGTGCTGAACTGGACGACGCATATCTGCATCAACTAGTAACACTTTCCGTCCAACTTGGGACATCGCTAGAGCTAAATTAGCTGCGATTTCTGATTTCCCTTCTTTTGATACCGAACTAGTCACAACGATCGCTTTGATTTCTCGATCCGAACTCAGGAATTTTAAGTTCGCTTGTAGCATTTGGTAGGCATCTCCAAGGGGAAATTGATTGACATCGACTGCGACTCTAGGGATGGATGAGTCGATCGTATCAATCCAAGTATGGTTTTTGCTACGTTTGTTGACGCTGGGAATCACACCTAGTAAGGTGTATTTAAATAGCTGCCGTGCTTCTCTGACAGTTTTCAACGAGCGATCGATAATATCTAATCCAAATCCTGCGATCGCACCTAATAATATTCCCCCAACTATTCCCGCTCCAATAAAAATAATCTTTTTTGGACCATTGGGTTTAGTCGGTACTAAAGCACGGGAGATGGTTCGAGCATTGCCAACTTTTTGATATTGGGAAACTTCAGCTTCTTGGAGTCTTGTCAACAGTGTTTCGTATGTAGTCTGTGATGCTTTGAGTTTCCGCTCGTATTCCCGTTGGACTTGTTCGAGTTTGGGCAAAGTACTGGCACGCTGTTGATAGCCTGATTTTGCTTGGGATAGGTTGGCAATTTTGGTTTCCAGAGCAATACCCTCGTTTTCATTCTCCACCAACTCCCCTAGCAATTTTTGCCGCAATTCTCCCATTTGTAGATTGCCAGCAGGAATCCCTTGGCTAGAGTTTCCTACCTGTGCTGTACGTTCGGAGAGCAAACCTTTCAGGGCTGTAATTTTTTCTTCGAGGTTGATAACGCTGGGATGTCCGGGATTAAATCGAGTTCGTTCAACCTGCAATTGTGCTTCGGCTTGTTGGAGTTGGGTAAGTACTTCTTGAGTTCCTTTTACTTCACTTAAGTCAGCATATTCCACAGCTTGTTCGGAATTTGCTTTTGCCTGAGTGCGTAATTTTTGGACTTTGGCACTGACTTGAACTAACTGTGATTGAGCTTCAGTGATTTCTTCTTCTAATTTGGATATTGTGTTGACTGCGTTGGTTGCCTCTTGTTGCAAAACCAGAACATTATTTGTTTCTTTGAATTTCCGTAGGGCTAATTCAGCTTGTCGAACCGATCGCTCACTTTCGGGTAGCTGCTTCACAATGAATTTGCGAGCTGATATTGTTTCTGTTTGGTTATCTTTGACGTTTGTAGTGATATAGATATCGATAACTTTATTTACTATATTGGCAGCTAATTGGGGGTTTTTATCACTATAGGAAATCTCCAATACATCAGTACCTGGGGCAGCTTTGACTTTGAGGGCTTTTTCTAATACATCAAGTTCGAGTGGTTTCCCTTCCGCATCTTGGAGTTTTAAAGTCTTAATTGTTTCTTGAAGAATCGGTACTGATTTGACTATCTTTGCCTGGGTTTCCAGGGGATTTCCTTCTCTGGTCAGGGCTTCAAGTTTACCAGCATCTTCTCCCAATCCTGTTAGTGTCGATGTTCTATCTGCCTTAACTAATACACTGCCTTCGGCTTCGTATGTTGGTTTCAACGAAAATGCATACATTGACGCTGCGGTGACTACAACTCCAAAAATACCGATCGCAGGCAACCAACGACGTTGCAAAACTTGTAAGTGTTTTTGAAAATCGATTTCTTCAATGTTTGGTAAGGATTCCATAAATTGCAGATTTTTCAACTACTCCGTAATTTCAATTGCATTGCCAATTCAACCCCTGAGTTGAAATTCTCTTCTTGCGTCGTAACCTGTCATCCGAGCATGTCTGCGGGTAAATTCACCCACCGAGGGATTACCATCAGGATTGGTTACTCCCACTGCTTGCTGCCATAATTCAACTGGTGCGATCGCAATGTCGTATCTGTTATCTTTTTTCTTGATGTAATACCACTCTATCTTTTGACATTGTTCGCACCAAAATGCTTCTAACCATTCCCCAGTCAGGGGTACTGTTGTCTTGGAAGCTACCAACATCATTGCTGTTTTTCTTCCGATTCCCCTCTGTTGCAGTTGTCCAGCAGTGTCAGCGTAGAGGGAATATTTTTCACTGGCACTATCGAGGTAGCATCCATGTATCGGACAAAATATAGCCCGTCGTTTAGAACGCTTGCGATTGCGATCGCATCTTTTTTGTAATTCCACACACACCCCTTTTTATCAACAAATGTTGAAATCAATTTAGATTCGTTTTTTTGAGGAACCATAGAGACGTTCTTATGGAATGTCTCCAGTAAATTGGGAAGACATTCACAATTAATGTAATGTCTCGCTTTCTGCTTAATCTAAATAACAAAATATAATTTTGCATATTCTCTTCTCACCTCTAGATGCAATACACACTAAGTATTAATCCCATGTGAGCCTAGAGTCGCTGAAGTAAGAAACAATGCGATCGCTCTTTGTCAAAATCATTATAGTTAACACCTTCGATAGGTTAATTTGAGATTTTAATGAGCAAGCTGTTTTTACTTTAGAACTACATTACTTTGAGCATTCAATCCTAATGTTGAGTTATCTTTAATACATTGAATAGATGTAAAACTTTGTGATTTCACTCTCTCCATCCAAACACACTTCACGAACAGAAGAGAGAGTATCTTTGGTGAGACTGAGATCGAAACGACCATCAAAGTCCCATCCTTAAAAAAATTCTTATTTTATTCCTATCAAATAGCTATATTAATCGTTATTTGATAACTAAATCAATCCACCACAAGTTATAGCCACATATAAAATCGAAATCCGTAAAATAATCGTTTTTCAGTGAAATCTCTTATATATCCGAACCTTAAATGACAATCATCTCATTAGCTCATTCTCAGATGATTACACAATTAATAATACACGCTGCAAGTAACTATATTTAGCAGGCGGATTTGTGCTTGCGTATATTGAGTATGGAGCAAATCAGTCGTTAGGTAGATGTAATTCAGGAAGCCCTTGTACATACATTAATAACAAATT
>NZ_NTFS01000145.1 GCF_002289455.1 Brunnivagina elsteri CCALA 953 | reverse complement strand
CTGTTGTGGAAGTAATTTGTGAAGATTATTTAGTAAATTTGTACTATAAGACGTATTCAGTTCTGCTTATTCAGAAAAAAATACTCCTCAAAAGAAGCATCTTATTCTGCTTGAAATTGGGGAATGGGTATGGTGCGATAGCGGTTGTCGCAAAGAGAGTTTTGATGTCTTGATTTCATCGAAAAACTCATCCTGATATTAAGATTAGATCAACTGGTTTAGCGTGGCTAAACTAATTACAAGCAGTGGATTGGATATAATTCGCAAGTTTTTCCAGCCAACCTTCTACTGTTAATTCATGATGGCTGTAAAGTGGGTCTTGTTGAATTATATTTCCGTCTTTATCTACTACTGCACAATTAAGAGGCTTGCAATTACCCTTGGAATCAAGCTGAATAATTGCCCAATAAGTCGGCATTAATTTGGGTTGTAGTAATAAATAGGTTTTCTCGTTAGTAATGTGTTCCCAATATCTTTGGGTTTCATTTTCTCCATACTCAAACGTAACACCTTTTATTGTTTTCACTCGAACAACCATTTTGATATCTCTTGATAATTTTGTATTGTGAATATCGACTGTTTTGTGAGAAGGATTTTTCTGTCATTGTTCTTAATCGAAAATACACTCGTTCAAGTTCATCAGAAGTTTTGAAATATAATCGAAATGAGCTATCTTCATATCGCTTTTAATCAAAATCCTCCAGCAACGATTAATCACTGGAGGATTTTCATCTTGGAATTATTATTCTGAGATTAGTAGTGGGTATTTTCTGCGATTGTCTCAGCTTGATTTTCTAGCCTATTGCGCTCGACATATTCTTGTCTACGCTGCCAAGAAATTTGATGTTGAATTAACAAGTCTTCCAAAGTTTTCCCAAATTTACGGCTAGCATATTCCAGTAATTGTTCTACGGAATATCGCTTTTCTTCAACCTTCCCAAAATCATTGGTAAAACGCTCTTTGAATTCGTCCCAGCTAAAGGTATCTTTGAGAGAGCGCTTTGCAACTAATCCACACAAAGAACGTATGGAATAATATACTTTGGTATAGACTCGCTCTGAGTAATCGCTAACAGCATATTCGCCTAAAACTGAATTATCTATTGCTTGGAAATTAGTTGTTGTTTGTTTACGTGCAGCCATAATTCAAATACCTCTTAAATCATTCATTTCCCTATTGGCGTTAGCCAGGAAAAGGTAGGAGTTGAAAGGCAGATGGTGTTACCCTGAGCCTTGTCGAAGGGCAGAAGGAAATAAAGTTTAAAAGGCAAACTAGTTAAGCCAGATAAAATATCATTATTGTGTTTTCCTTCTGCCTTCTTCTTAAAACCAGGTAGAATCGTCGCAATCTGCAATTAAATCTTTAATATCGCACTGATATTCGTAATCGATTTCTAACTGCTGTAAGTCCGTATCCGATACCAAATTTTGTAGCTCATGGACGATTTCTCGAACGTGATTTTCCTCGCTAACACCTGAGTAGTAGGTTTTGATAAATTTGTCAGCTTTGGTCATAAAATGTTCGAGATTTGTGATAAATGCTTGCTCAGTGCTAATTGCTTGTACCATAATTTTTCTCACAATATTTACAGATTTGATGCAGCTTAATATTCACTGGTAAGTATGAGAATTCTTTCTACCAAATAGAGCTTGATGTGACTTAGTGGAAAATCCGTATATTCAATTTCCTGTCGTAATACTTCTTGGTTTGTATCCCACTCGCAAGTCAAAACACCGGAATTATTTTCAACTCGTAAATGCCAGATTTGAAATTCTCGTAAATTAGGATTGGAGAGAAATTGTTTTGTTTGATGTGAGAAAATTGCATCTATGAGCCAATAGCAGTTAGTTTCGTCTGCCAAGTATTTGATTCCGTCTGTATATTTCAAACCGAGCTAGTGTTTGTAGAGAGTAGTGGAACCAGTAAATTGCTTAAGCTCTATTGCTATTTGTTGTGGCGTTTTCATTTGTGAATCTCTATATTTTACAAACTTCACACTTTCAAAGGCGTGAGCCGTAAAAAAAAAACTGCTGATAATAAATACCAGCAGTTAAACAATTTTGATTTATTAGGAATTGACAGTTGTGATTTATTAAATTTAACTACAGTTTTGAGCAAACTAATTCGTCAACTGCTGCTAAATCTTCTTCGATAAATTCTTCGCAAAATCCTTGTGGATAATCCAAAACAACTGTGTAGTTCCAGTTATTTGTCGAGTCATAATCTAATCGCAATCCCGTAACTTTTCCTGTTGCCCATTGTTTGCGATCGCAGTTACTTTTAATTGCGACTTGTTCTCCAAAAGTATATTTGGGAGTTTTGGCAAATGGGTGAGTGAATGTGATGTTTATGGTGGTCATGACTGATTCCATTGACTTCACTCACATGGTTGGCGTTAGCCATAAATAATTTATTATACTTGCAGAAATATTTGTGAATTTTATATTTATCTAAGAAGAAAAGGAAAATTTTGCATCATCACTTGTCCCTGCTTATTCTTCTTGAAAAGATGAACATTTCACAATAGAATTAATTCAATACTAAGCTAACAAATTCAGTGACCACCATTTACCCTGTACAGCCAGAAGAAAACACCCTATCCACAATTGAGTCAAAATTGCTACATGAGCAAGTTATTTCTCAAACCAGCCCAGGAACTATCATTAACGACTTCCAAATGCTATTAGACTTCATTGGCATAAAAGGAATTGAGGTCAGTAAAACTCAGAACTTCTTGCCAATGAGTTCTTTAGCAGAACTTAATAGTCGTTTAACTAATCCAATTCAAGTTGAACTTAATCGTCCGCAACAAAAAGCTTATCCCCATCTTCACGGTTTATATTTATTATTAAGAGCATCTACCCTATCTTATATTGAACCCAAAGGAAAAAAGTTTTTTCTCTATTTGGAACCCAAGGTACTAGAATCTTGGCATAATTTAAATTTGACTGAACGCTATTTCAACCTTTTAGAAGCTTGGTGGATTTGGGGAAATGAAGAGATTTTAAATGAAAAGGGATGGCGCAGTGGTTTTGAAAAATGTCTGACGTTTTGGCATGAACTTGCTTCAATTAAAAAAAATGTTCTTCAAAAAGAACAACTGTCATGGTATAGCTATTCACCTGGACTTTACCAAATCGCTTTATTAGAAATGTTTGGAATGCTAGAAATTGAACATGCTAAACCCAAAAAAGGTCAGGGATGGCAGTTTACTCAACTAAAACAAAAACCTTGGGGGAATGCCTTAGTCAAATTAATAAAAAAAACTATTGCTGAAGAATTAGCATCACAAATTGAAGAGAAAGACCCAGAAAGTGAAGAATATCCCTTTGGGATTTGGCAACCTCAGTTACAAGTTATTTTCCCGGAATGGCAAAATAATATCATTATTCCCGAACCAAAACAGCAGGAAGAAATTTACGTCTTCAAGGTTTCTCTTGGACAAATTTGGCGACGCATAGCGATTCCCGATGATTACAATCTCTATGACTTAAGCAGAATTATTTTAGAATCTGTAAATTTTGATGATGACCATCTACATGAGTTTTCTTATAAAAGTCGCTATGGTTGGACTGTACAAGTGAATCATCCTAGCAATCATGAGCCACCTTTTACCAATGAATTTTTGATTGCAGATTTATCTTTATCCCTAAAAGTTGGACAAACAATGACTTACTTATTTGATTATGGGGATAATTGGACTTTTAATATTTTATTGGAACGGATTGAGTCTAATAATTCAGAAATTGATGAACCAACAATTTTAGATAGTCATGGCTCTTCACCTAAACAATATCCAAGTTGGGATGATGAGGAAGATGAAGATGAAGATGATGAAGATGAATAACTCAGTTTTATAATGTTACCTTTTATGTTTATTGATGAATCCCAACCATAAAGTAAGAGAACGCGATACCTGCGGTAAGCTTCGCTAACGCATAATTTTTTGGTAATCGGAAAATTTAACCTTCAATGTCAGGGTTCCACCTGAAGTTTGATTTTCTTGGCTATTATCGTTCGAGATTATTCTCCACTGGTATTGACGATGTAAATAGCTTGGGAAATAAAAGTCCAGAGCGACACTTGTAATCGGTAAAATCAGGATAACGGGAGAGAGATTGGTCTTTTTTTAGCATATTTGGTACAAAGACTGCACCGATAAAGATTGCCAGAATTAAAAATGGTAGCCAGTGTTGAGCCAGCATGGCAAAAGAAGCATAAATTAATACCTCTCCCAAATAATTGGTGTTCCGACAACGCTTGAAAAAACCTTCTGTGATTAATCCCGATTGATATTTGAGGGTGAAATATTTTTGAGCATCGCTGGCAAAGTGTAAAAATACACCAAAAATATTCGATGAAATTGCGATCGCGACTAACGGCAGCGACGGAACTATGCCACTACTAATTAAAATAAATGGTGCTACCCAGTAAAGACAAACCAAGCCAAAGACAAGAAATCCTTGAGGGATAGAAATTTCCTGTTCCCACTGTTTATCTGGGTAAATACGGTCTTTTAGCAACCATAAAAACCCATAGGTGCCATGTAATGCTAGATAAACCCAAGGACCAAGGGTGAAGTTTTGATATAAAACCATCATTCCTAAAATCACCCAGAAAGTAAGTCCTTTGCTGAGATTGATAGCGTGTTTGATTTTCATCGCAGTCATTTTTTCCATCTACACATACCTGCAACTTTAGCAGTCGTCCTTCCCATAGCGTCTCTAAGGTCACAAAACCACACCTCTACGGACGGATACCACTACAGTTACAAACATTAAAATTACTTAACAATTCGTTACTATAAAACTATCGAGAGAGGTAAAGAAAAACCTCTCAATTTAGAAATCAAAGGTAAACGCCATGAATAGTACAATTCGTGTTGGCAACCTCTTCGGGATTCCTTTCTATATCCACCCGTCCTGGTTTTTAGTCTTAGGTTTAGTCACCTGGACTTATGGTAGTGGACTGACAGCAGCATTTCCTAGTTTGGGGAATGGGTCTGCTTTGCTACTAGGATTGACAACAGCACTGATGTTATTTGCTTCCGTTATTGCCCATGAACTGGGACATAGCTTTGCTGCAATTCGCCAAGGAATTGATGTCAAATCAATTACACTGTTTATCTTTGGTGGTTTGGCAAGCTTGGAGAAGGAATCAAAGACTCCATCAGATGCTTTTTGGGTGGCGATAGCGGGTCCTTTAGTCAGCCTATTACTATTTGGTATCTTTACTATTGTTGGTATTGGAACTGGTGTATCTGGGGTATTCTCAGCAATTTTGGGAGTGCTTGCTTCTGTGAATTTGGCACTCTGCTTATTTAATTTGATTCCCGGTTTACCCTTAGACGGTGGAAATATACTCAAAGCAATTGTTTGGAAAATCACAGGTAATCCCAATAAAGGAGTGGTTTTTGCCAGTCGAGTTGGACAAATCTTTGGTTGGATTGCGATCGCTTCTGGTTTGCTTCCACTATTGTTGGTTGGTAGTTTTGCTAACTTTTGGAATGTGTTAATTGGTTTCTTTTTGTTGCAAAATGCTGGTAATGCAGCCCAAGTTGCTTCTTTACAAGAACGATTAACAGGTTTAACTGCTGGTGATGCTGTGAGTCGCAATAGCCCAATTGTTGCCGAGAATCTGACCCTGAGAGAGTTTGCCGACGAGCAAATTGTTAGTGGACAAAATTGGCAGCGCTTTTTAGTCACCAACAGTGATGGACAATTGGTAGGAACCATATCTGTTGACAACATGCGGACATGTCCAAGGCAATTGTGGTCAGAAACTCAAATCAAAGATGTTATGAGACCAATTGTCGAATCTGCCACAGTACAAGCTGACAAACCTTTGTTAGAAGTAATGCGGTTAATCGAACAACAAAAGCTATCTGCACTGGCTGTAATTCGCAATAATGGTGTGTTAGTGGGAATTTTAGAAAAACCTGCCATTCTCAGTTTGCTTCAAAAAAGAATGCACACAAACCCTGCTTAATCTCAACAATTAAATAATCGATTGTGAAGAATGAAGCGATACACAAATTTCGCTTCATTTTATTTTTTCTGAATAACAAGGTTATCAGCAGCGATAGGAACACTCCTGAAACAAAAAAATATCTCGCAATTGTGTTCTAATATTTGGGTTTGATTCATTACTTGCTGATTTGCGATCGCATCACGTAGTCAAAAGTTGAAGTAGGTGGATAGAAAGAATTATCGTTGTGGTCAGGGAGTAGTGAGTCCAGCCACACGTGCGGCTCTGCCGCCGAGTGGACTGGCGAACCCGGAGGGTGAGTAGTGAGTTGGGGTAAGCGCAAACAAGGCGTGTAGCTTTGCTTCCGCCTACTTACTTGGTTCGCGAAAGTATCAACTAAAACAGTACCCTTTTGTGTACCACAAGATTTTCGTAATTTTGTTGTTGCAAGCTGATGAGTTACTCAGTACACAATAACAAGGTATAAAAACTAATGGTTTACGATGTTCCGGGTCGTGCTGACAAACTCAGTCTTGAACTTGTCCAGAAATGGAATGAGGCAATTCAAGCAGCCTATAGCAGCTTACAACTAGACTTGGGCAGTCGCTTTTTTAGTCTCGACCCTAAAAGCTTGAGCGAACCAGTTTTAGCCGCAATTCAGTGGTTTGCCGATCCTGCCGAACCTGTTTTTTGTTTGGGTTCAGATGTAGGGCAGGAATTATCTGATTGGGGTTCTCGTGGCAGACATGTTCTGCACAACGAATACTGCGAATATCAGGTGATTGAAAAAGCTGATGCTACAGGTAAGATGCGTCCGAAAAGAGTACAAATTACCACCGAGCTTCGGGAGTATTGGGTTTGTATTGCCAAGCATGACCCCAAAACCCTCCGAGAAATGGTACAAAGCGTTCTTGGATTTGAACCCACCTGGGAAGATTTGTACGGAGTTAGCGACCCCGAAAGCTTGAGTGAAGACGAAAAAGAGATTGCATTCTCAAAATTTGTGGCAGGTCACGGGAACGATCGCAAGATGGTTGATGCTGGAGTACCGAGACAGCCAGAGGGCAAGCTAAATATAGATAATGCACTATTCATGACCCACCCAATTAACGGATTGGATGACTTGCTATATATTGTCATGTTTGGGGCAAAACCCTATGCCAATCGCACTGATAGCGGTTTGGAACAAGCAACCCGCGAACAACTTTTCCGTGAATTTGGTGTTGAACAATTAGCCTGTCGTCATGCAGACCCAGCAGCAGCAATGGGTGCCTTGGGTGCAGCATTTACAGGTAGAACTGTTGCCTTTGCCAATCCTTTGGGGATGTATATTCTCTCTTTCACCAAAGACGTATTTCTGTACGCTGGTAATCCAATTCCTGAAGAGTGGGTACGCTGGAGCCGAGGGTCTGAGGGCATGTATCAGCACTTGGAATTTGGTCCCGGTGATGATGATGAGGCGTTTTTAGATGATATTACCCTTGTTGTGGGTTCGAGAGAAGAACCTGTGACAGGAGGTTTTCAGGTTGTACAGCAAATTGAAGTTGGTCCATTAGTTGTTGTCGGCAAACCCACCCATGTAGCCGATGATGAATACGTCGTCCTCACTGCTAGCAACGAACCAATCGATTGCCAACAAGCTGAGGTATGCGAAATTATCAAAGACCTGAAAAAAGAATTTGATAATGCTCTGCAAATGGTTCATGTAGCACCCAGAATAATGGGATTTCGGGGGGGAAGCTAGTGAAACTTCAAGAAGGCATCTATCACGCTCCTGGAGTGCGACCAGGTAAGTTTTTTAATATCCTGTTTTTGAGAGTTGCATCAGGTCAAAATGCTCACCAAGTTGGAGAGGCATTTGCCCAGTTATGGCAGATGTACCAAGAACTCAAAAGCGGTAAAGTGCGCGACCTACCTGGTCAATTGCTACCTAGTGGTGATTTAACGGTTTTAGTTGGTTATGGTGCTAACACCTTTAAACTCCCTGGTGTAAAGCGTGCTTTACCTACCCACCTGAAAGACTTTGGCTCTTTTCGTTCACCCTTAGCTGGGGGTGGTGGCTCCTTTCTCCTGGGTTCAGGTCTTAAGTATGCGGAGGATGTCGCAGCCAATAAAGCCACCGAAGAAATTGCCGTTCAATTTATTGCCGAAACCCAGCTTGCTGTTAACCGTGCCATTGTCGAGACTTGGAAACTTCTTGAGAAAATGACCGAACGGACAACGGGAAATGCGCCATTTTCGATTGCGGGCTTTTACAGTGGATTTCAACGGGATGATAAGCGCAGTTGGATTGATTTCCACGACGGTATTTCTAATCTGAAAAGCTCCGAACGCGAAGGGGCAATTACCATCAAATCCAATCCCTTACCTGAAGAAAAATGGATAGAGGGGGGTACTTATTTGGCATTCATTCGTCTGGGAGTCAATTTAGGCATTTGGCAAGCACTGGAACGGGGGCAACAAGAACTTTTGGTCGGTCGGGATAAGCTGACTGCCTGCCCCATTGAATCCCTCGATAGCCAAAATAGTCCTGTATTTACAACTGGTTGCCCCTTTACCGGACAACCATCCGATTTCAGTAACCGAGATTTTGAAGGCTTCTTTGAACCTGCAAATGTCAGCGACCCAATCTTAAGGCAAAGCCACGTCCAGAGGGCTAATCGACATGTTACACCTATCAGCGATCGCAATTCATTACGGGTGTTTCGGCAAGGTTATGAATTTCTCGAACCTATAGATACTACCCCTGGTTTTCGGGCAGGGTTAAACTTTGTGAGTTTCCAGGATACTCCCGAACGTTTGTTTCGTATATTGGTACAAGATAAATGGTTGGGTAGAACAAATTTCGCTGGCGACCCCGAAAATCCGCTTCCAGGGATGGATCGGTTTTTAACGGTATGCGCTGGAGGCATTTTTTTAGTACCACCAGTCGTAGAAGCAGAACTTTTTCCCGGCTCCAGCATTTTGATCTAGTTTTTCACAGACTTCCATATTTGCCCTTTGGAACTATCGAGCGATCGCTCTCAATCATGAGATTTGTTGGGTGCGATCGCGATTGTTTATAAATTGATTTAGTCCCTTTGGGACTAGTAAGTAGGTGAGCGGGAAAAATTATCGTCGTGGTCAGGGAGTAGTGAGTAGGTAGGGGTAAGCGCAAACAAGGCGTGTAGCTTTGCTTCCGCCTTAGTTTGTAAGAAGACTTTGAGATAAATTTACATTCTGTTACATAGTTAGCTTTCGTTGCCGCGAAACTTTGCCACCGGGGAGAATCCCCGTGGCAAGATTTCGAGAATCCTCTGTCTCCGAACTTTGCCGGAAAGAAAATCTTCCCGGCAAGTTCTCTCCGGCACATTCGCGCGAAAGTTCCGGGAAGAATTATTCTTAAGAGGACATTTCGCGAGTTTATTTCTACCCACCTACTTACAGTTTTGCGAAAATTAACCAACCATTCTAAAGTGATAAAAAGCCTATTTTAGAAGCTTTATTCCTTCTGCCTTCACGTACTAGTGGGGATGCACTTATTCGTATGCTTTATACTTAGTTGTGAGGTTGGAAGTGCAATGACCTTGGCGACCGCAAAGTATTATCGCATGGACCTCTCACCTAATTAAGCGATTCAGAAAGGCAACGAAAAATAGCATTTACCATTTGGCATTTATTTCTTGACATATCGTTATTTCAATACATCAAGAAACGCGAATCTAATAACATTTAATCACGTTGCCATTAGTATCTTTGCAAGTAGGTGTACCTAGTGTAACTTTCCCCTTCGGTGGTTTCTTCGCAGTATCAGTAGAGGGTGGTTTGGGGTTAGTTGGTTTAGTCTTGATTTTGTCGGGGATACATCCTCCTTCCTTTACACTTTCGCATTGAACTGGAACATGTTGAGATAGACTATTTGCTTGTGTGCCTAACAATTCTTGTGCCATAGCAGCAGGAGAAAATAATACGCTTGCCAAGAGTGTAATCTTAACTAATTTTTTGAGGTGAAGCATAATCAAATTGTTTGTTTTGAGTGTGTACTACTTTGAATATGTAAGGCTTCCCTCGTTTATGCACATCGGTTTTTATTATCTTGGCTTGCCCGTTACTAACACCAAGAATATTGCGGTCTCTGTCACTTTTTTTCTCTTGAAGCGATCGGATGGAAAAACCCTCCCTAGTGGCAGTGGAGACACAACTATAAAGCTTTGGGAAATAGTGCGACTCGTTTTTTTTGTGCTACGCGACTTCAAAAAACATCTTTTTTTTTGACTTTTATCTGTATGACCTTCATGCTACACCTTCCGAGGGTAGATAATGAGTTTTGGTATCACGAGATAGTGAATCTTTAAGACTACTGGTACTTTTTACACCTAGAGCATCTTTACTCGACTCTCTTGCTGTGGGAATTTTCTCATCAGTAATGTACTCAATTAAATCTAGTGGGCTAATAATCTCGCCAATTTTGGACAGTTTATTTATACCCAGACATATATGTTCCCACCTTTGACCACCAATCTCAGGCATAATTTCAGCTTTTCGCAATCCAGATATGGCGTTAGCACTGACACCTAAATATTCTGCCAGGTCTTTGCCTTTAACCCTATGTCTAGCCATAACCTCGTTTAACTTCCAACGAATCAAAGTTTTAATCACAGAACTCAACATTTTAACTTTACTATTCTGCTTTAAATATGTGTATTTACAAAGGATACTATGTTTTTTACAGTTTTAATTTATTTTTGTAAAAGTTATAAGTTAAAAATACAGGTTTTATTTGTATAATGTTCTTGTGTAAAACAAAAGCGATCGCCCAATTCCTCCAAGAAAGTTGCGATCGCCTTCGATATAGACCCAATATCTTAGGTCAACACTATGATGACACAACAGCAAGTAATTGGCACAGTTCAACTTGACACAAAAGCTCATTCTCACGACAAATTCGAGCAACACATCGAAGAGAAGGTGCTTCAAACAGTACCTTTTGCGTTAGGCTACACTTTCGACTACGATCGCTTTACCAAACCCGATTTACAGGCAAAGGCTAAATCCACTCTCGGCAACTTCTTTGGCTTCGTTCGCCAAACCTTCGATGGGTTAATAGAAATAGGGCGATCGCTCCAGGATTTCTACTTCGACTGCCTTGCATTTTGCCCAAATGGGAAAAAAGTATTTTCCGAATGGCTTGCTTCTCCTGATTTTGGTGCATCTCGCTATATAGCACAAAGCGCGATAGAAATCAGTACTTGGTTCGACAAGCTCCCTCCCAAAATACAACGTCTAATCCGCCAAAATGTACAGAATTGGAGCGTTTCTGCACTTCGACAGCTAACCAAAGTTAGCCACGATTTAGTTAAGGAGTTAGTGCGATCTGGCAAGAAGACAGCTGCACAGGTGAAGAAAGAGTTTGGGAGCGAAAACAATTCGCAAGTCGCAGTTCGTAATTCGCAATTAACTGCGAACAGCGAATTACGAATTGCGAACTGCTATCCCCTCTCGCTATCTCGCTCCCAAACTCCCACTTATGACTCATCCCAAGAAGGGGAGAGGGGGAGACAAGGAGAGGGGGGGAAGTCAAATCATATTCCCCCACTCCCCCACTCCTCCATTCCCCCACTGCCTGCTCCTGAATTATTTCCTGGGATGCGAATTGTTGTTAAGGAAGAGAATACGGGTTGGAATGGAAGTAGCGGTATCATAATGTCCAATCAAGAAGGCAATTTCTGGGTATTGCTCGACCATACGATCGCTCAGGGGATGGAAGTCAAACACCTGCTCAAAGCGCACCAAATCGAACTAGAAGCTCAACAACTAATTACAAAGTCAACGAATCAAGAGCTTTTAACTCCTGTCCAAGTGGAACAGAAAATAGCCGAAGCTTTGGCACAACGCGATCGCGAAAAAGCCGAGTCAGAACAAGGACGGTTTGTAGAAATTCGAGATGCAGCGCTACAAGCAGCCAAGCGGGAAATCCAAGCTAATCAAGAAAATTCACAAGCGATCGCACTAAAAAACCAAAATTTACTCGAACAATTGGCAGCGAGAGAAGATGAGGTGCGATCGCTCCAAACTTTGCAAACCAGAAATCAGCAACTTGAACAAAGAATCACCGAATTAGAAAAAGCCCTAGAACATTCCAGCAACGATAATTGGGGTAATACCTTGAACAACCAAGCTGCAAGGGTTGTAAACAAAGAATTAGAGAAAACCATCGAACCGTTAATGCAGGAAGTCGATCGCCTAAACAATGTACTTTCGCAAAAAGAGCAAGAATTGGCTCAAATTCAAACGAGTAATGGTCAAGAATCAGATGCTGTTTTGGCTGAATTTGGCGAGATTGGGGAAAAATTTGGTTGGAGCGGTTGGAGCAGTCGGGGGTATCGTGCGGCTAGCGGGATGTTGTGTACGGGGATTGGGGCGATCGCTCAATTTATTACTGACTTGAAATCGTCTTCCCCAAGTTATCAACAACAGGAAATCGCGTTTTAGATTGAAGTCAAATTAGATTTATGTCGAATATTGTCATTGATTGAAAATGGCGATTTATTTGCTATGACGAAAACAAGTTGAATGAAGAATTAAAATGCAATGCAAACAAAAAGAAACTAACACCAAAAAAATTCCCAGGTGGTTTGCTAAATTTATATTGCAGCAAACACAAAATAAACCCAATAACCAACAAATATTCTTAGCACTTCTAAAACCGATGACACCACAAGAATGGTGTTTGATTTGGATGCCAATAATTCATCCTGGAGTCGAATTACCGCAAGAAGGAGGGCGGAATCCTACGGGTTACATGAAAGCTTGCTTGACAACTTTATCCTCACTAACTGGATATCATGAGCGAACTGTGGAAGGATGGTTTTATGGAAAACCTTACCATTATTCAGTAGAAATTTTACTGCGATGCTTTCATTTAATTTTTAAGTTGCAGCAGTTTTTAAACTAAATAATAAAAATATGATTGTCTCTCTATCCGTGATGCTAGTTATGGAAAAAAGCTGGAATCCTTGTTGACTCAGTTACTCCCGGTTCGCTCATTTTTTTTTGGAGTTATATAAATTGTCGAAAAGCATGAAATCTAGGTTTCGTAGTGGTTTTAGCGATTTCCTTAAATTTACCTTAAACTGCCACTCTGGTCTAAAAACTCTATTTTTATGCGAATGTGTGAGAGTACATTTGAACCATAGTTGAGAACCCCTATTAAATCGTTCGGCTTTCTTCTAACTCAATTTAAAATGGGCAAACCGTGAGTCAGTTAGAGACATTACTGACGAATGAGAATTAATCCCCAACAAATTTCAATCACCTGACATTTTTGAAACTTTCAACACTATTGCTAAACATATCAGCAAAGATAGAGATGACAGTGCGATCGCGTATCTTGATATTCGCGTTTAACCCCATCCCCGACTGTAACACTATATTCCTACCATTCACATTTAACTGTTGACTATCAAGTTCTACCTTTGCCGGAAATCGATAAAAAGGGTAAATTTGGTCAGGTGGGAGTGCATCAGAACCAATCGACACTAGTTTACCTTTGATATCACCAAATTCACTTAAAGGAAAGGAATCAATTCTGACATCGACAGTCATTCCAAGTTTCACAAACCCGATATCTTTATTGGTAATGAATACTTTAGCAACAAGCTTGTCATTTGGAACTATCTTTAATATTGGTTCGGTTGATGATACAACAAACCCCGGAGATTTAGCCTTGAATTCAAATACTGTACCACTGGTTGGTGCTTTTATCTCCTGATACTTCAGATTCATCTGGGTTTGGCTAATTTGCGAGTCGGTTTCAGCAATCTTTTTATTATTTTCAACTATTGCTTTGGTAAGTTGACTATCAATTTCAGCAATCTTTTGACTATTTACGGCTATTCTATCTAGCCAATCTTTACGAGAAACTGCTACAGTATTTTGTAATTTAGCTCTTCCACCAGTGATTTGAGCTTGTAGTCTAGCTTTTTCTTGTATCAATTGTTCAAGTTGAGATTGGGCATTTCTCACCTCTTCCTGCTGCTTTAATAATTGAATTTGCGATATTGCCCCTTGTTGTGCTAACCCAGTTATATTATTGAGAATACCCTGATTCATTTTCATGGTATCTTTGGTAGAAGCAATCTTAATATCAGTTTGTTCAACTTGACGTTTCATCTGTTCGATTTCTGATTGTGATGCAATTACTCGTGCATCTAATTCAATTTGACTGGAGGTAACTCTTTCTCGTTGTTCAAGGGATAAATCACTCTTAGAATTACCATCAAATTGAGTCCGATAAACTTGATTTTCAGCTAACAATACAGCACGACTTTTCGTCAAGTCTATCATTGATGCAGGTACTTGGAGCGAGGTAATATCTACTGTATTACTACCTTTTAATTGCGATTGATAAAACTGGTTTTCTTGCATCAAGCTAGTACGTACTTTCTGCAATGATTCCATTTGAGCTTGGGCAGTTGTATTATCAAGAGTAAGTAGCTTTTCTCCTTCTTTAACCTGTTTGCCATCTTCAACAAATATCTCCTTAACAACTCCACCAACAGGTGCTTGTACATCTTTCGTTGCACCACTTGCTTCGAGTTTACCTGTTGCCGATACAGCTTCTTCGATTTTGGCAATATTAGCCCAAATAACTGTTCCAGTCGTTGTTATCATCAAAGTCCATAATATCGCTCTTGACCAATTTCTGGATTGTTTTAATATTACTGGTTGTTCAAACTTAGGAACAAAACGTGGTGCATGATTAGGAGGCTTAAGAGGAGGGGAAGAAGGGGAGAGTGGGGGAAAGATTACTTATGTTTGTATGAATAATCCATGTATC
>NZ_NTFS01000144.1 GCF_002289455.1 Brunnivagina elsteri CCALA 953 | reverse complement strand
TGCGATCGCCTGTTTTTTTTTGATTTACATGAAATAGATTGTCTAGCATCTATCCATAGTTAAAGTTTAGTATTTGTCATGCGTCTTCACCCAACCTACACTGAAAATAAATGCTACTGAATGTTGGGTTAAGCTTTGCTCTACCCAACCTACGAATCGATGCGATTCTACTTGAGGCGGGCTTGGCTATATTGTTCTTTCATCGGTTAAAATTGGAGAGAGATAATTAACAAGATTTAATATGCGGCAACAAAACTGTGAAGCAGTGTTTGAAAATGGCGTTTTACGCCCTATCGGAAATCTCCAACTCGCTGAAGGTGAATCTGTCAAACTTATTGTAGAATCTCATTTAATTCACAAAACAAAATGCTTTCCAGAAAAAGGACTTATTGCTCAATTAACCGCTAATCCAATCAAAATTGAAGACTTTCAGCCTTTGAATAGAGAAGAAGCCAATGAACGTTGGTGAATCTCAACCTGGCTTTATTGACTCTAATATTTGGCTGTATCGCTTTATTCTCAACCCTCGTGACGCTGATGCTATCCCCAAACAACAAATCGCTACAACTATCACCAATTACCAAAATAGCTTAATCAGTACACAGGTGGTTAATGACGTTTGTTCCAATTTAATCCGTAAAGCAGGGTTTAATAACCCACAAATTCAGATATTACTGGAAGAATTAGCGCAAGGTTGTGAAATCTTACCTGTCTCTCTTGAAACGCTTCAGTATTCTGTGAAATTACGCGATCGCTACTCACTTTCATTTTGGGATAGTCTCATCGTTGCTAGTGCAGTTTTAGGAGATGCAAGAATTCTCTACTCAGAAGATATGCAAGATGGTTTAATAGTTGAAAATACCTTACAGATTGTCAATCCATTTAGAGATTTAAGCTTGATTTCCGGATAAAACATCATCGCTGCACCATGATGAGTAGTAAGTCAGGTGTCAAAAGCGATCGCATTACATCTTGTACAGAGCATCGCACTTTTCCATCGGTTACAAATAAAGCGATCAATATATTTGGAAATTTATGCGATGCTCCTTCTTGAGTCACCATGCGATCGCCAATGCATTTTATTATGTATCTAGAGGGCTGCGGACACCCTTACCACCACGGTTAAGAACATGGGTATAAATCATCGTGTTTTTCACGTCCTTGTGTCCCAATAATTCCTGAACAGTACGGATGTCATAGCTGTTTTGTAGCAAATGAGTGCGATCGCAATCTCCCGTAGGTTGGGTGAAGGCTTTGCGTAACCCAACATTAAATCCTCTCGTTAACCCCAAATATTATGTTGGGTTACGACGCAAAATAGATTATCACTAAAATTTAGTATTTGTCATGCGTCTCCACCCAACCTACACTGAAAATAAATGCTACTAAAACAAGTGGTAGCGGATTGAGCATAGCTGACATTGAGAAAATACGTATTGACACTGTACATACGTTTTGTCTAGAATGCAAAGGTATGAACGTTTATTTTGTGCTCAATGGCATTACCTTTTCTTGGGATGATGAAAAAGCGCAGATTAATCCCATTAATCATGATGGGATTACTTTTCAGCAAGCGACTGAGGCTTTTTTCGATCCTTTTCTGATTCTTGTTGATGCTAGTCGTAACGATGAAGCAAGGAACGCTGTGATTGGGCTAGATTTTCGGTGGAAAATGCTTTATGTCGTTCACATTGAGCAGGATGAGGAAAGTATTCGGATTATTTCAGCACGTAAAGCAACACGACAGGAGAGAGCAGAATATGAAAGTTGAAACATTGAAGCAACGGCTCGATCGCAACCGTCCAATGACGAGTGTAACGATTCGGATGCCGGAAGATGTGGTTGAGGATTTGAAGAAAGTTGCACCACTATTGGGTTTTTCTGGTTATCAGCCCCTGATCCGTGCCTATATTGGACAAGGTTTGCGCGTTGATTTAGAACGGTTTGAGAGCGAGACAGTGACAGCATTGGTAGAGAGCTTAAAGCGTCGAGGTGTTAGTGATGCAGTTATTGAGGAAGCGCTAAATGAAGTTATTCACGCTACATCGAATTGATCGTTGTTTGCCAGGGGTACAACAACTCAGATGGAGTGGAATTTCGAGATTGTCGTAGGATGGCAAGATGAACAATAAAAATACACTCAAAAGCGCGATCGCAACTTTCTGTGGTTTTATTGCCTACAAAATCCCACAATTACCCTAATAAACAAATACTGGTACTCTTTTATATGCTGGTGTACCCGATCGCATATCAATTTTCGCTGTAAAAATAACATTAACTTCCGGATAAAACATCATCGCTGCACCTTGACGAATATCCCCAAAAATAATTTCCACGTTTTCTAATTTTCCCGCATCACCTTGCACTGTCACCTGTTGATGTTCGCTAAAACCAGCTTTTTCGGCATCTTCACGATTCATCAAAATACAATTACGGTGTGGCATTCCCCGATAATAATCCCCAGGTTTATACACGACTGTGTTGTGCTGCGAGTAACTTCTTCCTGTACCCAATATTAAAACAATTCCTGGGGTTGATTCTGCTACACCAAAGTCTACTTTGCTGGGTAAATCCAACTTTGGTAAAGTAGTCACAAACATCTTGGCTTTACCTGTAGATGTGCCAAATTTGGGTTGATTAAAAACCCGTCCAGAAATCGTAAATTCTTCCCCGGTAATATCAATTTTGCCAATTTTTTCGTAACCGGGAATTGTTTTCGCAATTAGTTCACGGACATATTTTGTATCTTGGAGTTTACGCCAATTTACGGGGTTATCTCCCAAAATTCGGTGGGCGATTTCCACAATTAATTCAACTTCGGAAATCAAATCACCATTCTCTAAATGGGTTTTTCCTACATCATTCAGACGGACGAAATTATTACCAGATTCGGTAGTGGTTTTGTGGGGATTCTCGAAACGAGTAAACACTGGCAGAATGATGGTATTTTGCTTTGCTAAACCGTGAAAATGTCCCAGATTAGGTTTGGTTGCCACGTAAAAAATGGTGTCAATTTGTCCCAAAGCGCGTTTTGCTTGGTTTAAATCGGGGTTTGCTGCGTAGAGATTTCCCCCCAAACAAATCAATGTGTCCACTTCACCTGCTTCCGCAGCCGTAATTAATGCCCGCGTATCGTAGCCAGGAATGCGACTCAAGGGACGTTGCAGCAGTTTCTCTAAAGTTTGCTGAATTTCTTTTTTGAGGTGGATAGTCACACCCATTGAGCCAAATCCTTGCACGTTTGAGTGTCCGCGAATTGGCATTGTTCCCGCACCGGGTTTTCCGGCATTCCCTGTTAACAGTGCGGTATTGGCAATACTGAAAACGTTGTCAACACCGTTTTCCTGCTGCGTCACTCCCATCGCCCAAGCAAATACTACACCCGAAGATGTACCAATTATTCTGGCTGCGATCGCAATTTCGGTTTGGGAAATGCCACAGGTAGATGTAATCTCTTCCCAAGGAGTATTTTCGGCATGTTTAATGATGTTTTCCCAGTCTTCGGTATGAGCTTTGAGAAAATCCTGTTTGATTAAACCTTGGGCAATCAAGGATTTTTGGATACCCACAAATAAAGCCACATCGCTACCGGGGATGGGTTGCAGATATAGGGAAGAAATATCGGAACCACCAGCCAGCATGGATTTGATCGGGTAAGCTGGGGAGGCAAATTTAACTAAACCGACTTCCACGGTTGGATTAATAATAATTACCTTACCACCGCGATCGCGTAGTTGAATCAACTCATTCAGTAATCGGGGATGGTTTGCAGGAGCGTTGGAACCAATCAACACCACACAATCGGCTTGTTTGAGACTTTCTAAACTTACCATCGAAGTCCCAGAACCGAACATTTGCTTCAACCCCACAGTCGAAGCTGCGTGACATAAATCTGAACAATCAGCCAGGTTATTTGAATCAAGCGATCGCATCATTAACTGTAGCAGGAATGCGGCTTCATTCGACGACCTACCGGAACTATAGGAAGCTAGACGCTGCGGGGGTTTTCTGAATGCTGTCTCCGCAATTTGATAAATCTCATCCCAAGAAATTCTTTCATACTGGGAACTCCCTGCACGTAAAATCAAAGGATGACTCAACCTACCCAAATTATTTGCTGCTTGGGAATTTAATTCTTGGAGTTGTGGCAGGGTATAATTTTGCTCGAAGTACGTAGCTGGTTGTAATTCCGATGCGATCGCTTCTACACTTTTAGCGCAACGCTGCAATATTTCCCCATCTTCATTAACAAAACCACCTTTTTGTCCCCCTGTTCCCCAAGCGCAGGAAAGACAAGCGCTTTTGTGGAATAATTTTTCCCAAATTTTCTTACCATCGGGGGAAATTGTCTTTTCTGCCCAATACCCAATTACGGGCATTCCACCACCTGCATTTGGGGTTTTTTCAGCACTCATAATATTACCTGGAAACATCAACTACTTCCTGTTACTGATGGTAATTGATGGAGCAAAAATCGTCAGCGACTGTCTTGAAAGTCAAGCTTATTGCAGTCAGAAAAACTCAGGAAATTGGGTTTCTCCCCCGTGGTAAACCTCTAATCGTTGCAGTAGTCATTTATTGCGTTTAAAATCAGAAAACTTTCTATTCACAATTTTTCAGAGCATTAATATCAGCAGCAACAATATAAACAAGATTACGCGAAATTTTCTCTATATCCCAATTCCACCAAGCAATCTCTAATAAAGTATTAATCACATCATCAGCAAACCGCTTTCTAATCAACTTTGCTGGGTTCCCTCCAACTATTGCATACGGTGGAACATCACTAACAACAACTGTACAAGCTGCAATAATAGCCCCATCACCAATTTGGATACCAGGCATAATTGTCGCTTCATAACCAATCCAAACATCATTCCCAACTACAGTATCCCCTTTGAAGGGAAGCTCATCAGGTTGTGGTGTCACCTTTTCCCAGCCATTACCGAAGATTGAAAACGGATAGGTAGAGAAGCCAGACATTTTGTGATTAGCTCCGTTCATGATAAATTTTATACCTTTAGCTAAAGCGCAGAATTTACCAATAATTAGTTTATCCCCAATAAAAGGAAAGTGGTAAAGTACATTGCGCTCAAAGTTTTCCGAATCCTCTGGGTCATCGTAATAGGTGTAATCACCAATAATTATATTAGGATTGGATACAGTGTTTTTGATGAAACATATTTGGGGAAATCCTTTCATTGGGTGGCGATCGCTTGGATTTGCACCGGACAAAATAGCCTCCAAATTTAATTTATTGAGTACTCTTGTATTAAATTTACCCAATTATAATGTACTGCTTATCAGTAAATTAAACAAAAACCAAAATCTAATCCCAAAATCTATTATTGAATCTAGCTATAACCACTTTTGAATAATTGAAATATCCCAACTAATCGAATGTGACAACACTACGAATCGATTCTCCTTTATGCATCAAATCAAAAGCATCATTAATCTTTTCAATCGGCATTACATGGGTAATTAAATCATCAATATTTATCTTCCCATCCATATACCAATCAACTATTTTCGGTACATCAGTACGTCCCCTAGCACCACCAAAAGCGCTACCTTTCCAAACCCTACCCGTAACCAATTGAAACGGACGAGTGCGAATTTCCTCACCTCCAGCAGCGACACCAATAATGACACTCACACCCCAACCTTTGTGACAACATTCCAACGCTTGACGCATCACATTTACATTCCCAATACATTCAAAAGAATAGTCAGCACCACCCTTAGTTAAATCTACCAAATAGGAAACTATATCACCATCAATTTCCTGGGGATTAACAAAATGTGTCATCCCAAATTTTTCCGCCAAAGCCTTTCTACCAGGATTAATATCAACCCCAATAATCATATTTGCCCCCACCATTCTGGCAGCTTGGACAACATTTAAACCGATTCCACCAAGTCCAAAAACAACCACATTCGCACCAGCTTCAACCTTCGCTGTATTAATCACTGCACCAATACCCGTCGTTACACCACAACCGATATAGCAAACCTTATCAAATGGTGCATCTTCGCGGATTTTTGCCACAGCAATTTCTGGTAATACGGTGTAATTTGCAAAAGTCGAAGTCCCCATATAGTGGTGAATTTTCTCACCATCAATCGAAAAACGACTTGTACCATCAGGCATTACACCTTTACCCTGAGTTACCCGTATCGCTTGACACAAATTAGTTTTTCTACTGAGACAATATTCGCACTGACGACATTCCGGAGTATACAGAGGAATTACGCGATCGCCTACTTGTAAACTTTTGACATCTTTGCCGACTTCGACGACAATACCAGCACCTTCATGTCCCAGTATGGCAGGAAATAAGCCTTCGGGGTCTTTTCCTGAAAGGGTGTAAGCATCGGTATGACAAACACCACTGGCTTTTATCTCGATTAAGACTTCACCAGCTTGGGGATTCCCTAAATCAACCATTTCAATCGTTAATGGTTTACCTGCTTGGTAAGCCAATGCTGCTTTTACTTTCACTCTCTGCTTTCCCAATTCCCTATTTTTTGAGTTTACAACCTAGTTGGAGTCAGAAAATAATTTTTTACTTTTATGCAAAAAAGAAAATATTTTGTTGATAGACATCCAATCCCATATCTCGCTAAATTGGTAGATGCAGCAATCTTCAACTATCTAAATTAATCAAACTCCAACACATTATGAATCCTGCCTTGACAAAAATTGGCGCTCAAATGTCTAACTTAACTGGCGTTCGAGCTATTATGAAGGATATTATCGAGACTTTACAAACAGGTGCAGGAAGGCAATTTATTAATTTGAGCGCGGGAAATCCGTTGATTCTGCCGGAAGTTGAGCAATTATGGCGTGATTGTACCGTCGATTTACTAAATAGCTCGGAATACGGTGAAGTTGTTTGCCGTTACGGTTCATCCCAAGGTTACGCACCTTTTATTGAAGCAATTGTTAACGACTTTAACCAACGCTACGGTTTAAATCTCACCGATAAAAATATTTTAATTACCCCCGGAAGTCAAACCCTATATTTCTACGCTGCGAATGTTTTTGGTGGCTATACAGAATCAGGTTCTTTAAAACAAGTTGTTCTTCCCCTTAGCCCAGATTATACGGGTTATGGTGGTGTGGCATTATCCCCAGAATCCTTAATCGCTTACAAACCGACTTTGGATATCAACGCAGCAGCACATAGATTTAAATATCGTCCTGATTTTAGTCAACTATCTATTAATGAAAATACTGGTTGTGTTATTTTCTCCCGTCCCTGTAATCCTACTGGTAATGTACTCACCGATGAAGAAGTAAACAAAATCGCTGCATTAGCTGCACCCTATGACATACCAGTATTTATCGACTCCGCTTATGCACCTCCATACCCAGCATTGAACTTCACCAAAATGACACCAGTATTTGGTGATAATATTATTCATTGCCTGAGTTTATCAAAAGCAGGTTTACCAGGAGAAAGAATTGGGATTGCCATTGGTGACGAAAAAGTAATTCAAGTACTCGAATGTTTCCAGACGAATATGTGTATTCATCCATCGAGATATGGACAAGCGATCGCATCCCGTGCCATCAACTCTGGAAAGCTGGCAAATATCTCGGAAACCGTAATTCGCTCGTTTTATCAAAATAAATTTACCGTATTAGAAAGTACCTTAGATGTAGTAATGCCGAAAGATTTACCTTGGCTTTTACATCTTGGTGAAGGTGCTATCTTTGCTTGGTTATGGTTCCAAAATTTGCCAATCACTGACTGGGAATTATACCAATTATTAAAGCAAGTTGGTGTGATTGTTGTACCAGGTAGTTCCTTCTTTCCTGGTTTGCGAGAAGAGTGGGAACATAAGCATCAGTGTTTGCGAATTAGTTTAACTGGTAGCGACGAAGAAATTGCGATCGCGATGCAAAAATTAGCGAAGGTTGTTGAGTCTGTCTATCAAGGTGATACAGTCTTAAATAGTTAGGAATTAGGAATTAGGAATTAGGAATTAGTTAGTTAAAAGAGAAAATAACCACAAAGAACAGAGAAAATAGAGGAAAATATGCCGGAGAAAGAGAAGGAAAAGAAACAAAAGGAACAAGCAACACCAGGAAAACAAAAAAAGAAGAAAAAAAAGAAAAATATTGCTTCTTCCCCAACCTCCCCATCTCCCACACCATCCCGAATCCCGACTCCCATCCCTGATGGTTATCTAGAAATTGGTACAATTGTCTCACCCCAAGGATTAGATGGGGAATTACGAGTTTATCCAGAAACAGATTTTCCCGAACGTTTCCTGATTCCTGGTATGCGTTGGTTATTACATCCTGGAACATCCCAACCCCAAGAAATAGAATTAACTTCCGGCAGATATATAGAAGGTAGAAATCTATACGTAATTGAATTGCAAGGTGTAAAAAGTCGCAACCAAGCAGAAGAATTACGGAGTTGTAAATTATTGGTATTGGAGTGCGATCGCCCACAATTAGCCGACGGAGAATACCATATTATAGATTTGATTGGTTTACAGGTTTTCGTACAAGAATCTGGTCAATTTATTGGAACTGTCGTCAACCTAATTCCTGCGGGGAACGATTTATTAGAAGTCGAAATACATCAGGAAAATAACGGAAACGACAAAAAACCAAAAAACCTGTTAATACCCTTCGTCAAGGAAATTGTCCCCGTTGTCGATATCCAAGCCAAACGTGCCGAAATCACACCCCCAGAAGGATTATTAGAAATTAACGACCTAAAAGAAACCGAACAAACCTAAACAAATCATATTTTATTCTTCTCACCTTAGCGTCTTAGCGTCTTAGCGTCTTAGCGCGACCTTAAATCTTTTATTTTCAAGCTTTTATTCACAGCAAACCTAAAGCAAAATTGGAGAAGTATTTAGGATTCAAGTCAAACTGACTCCACCATTCCGCAACCCCTCCAATAAAAGACTAAAAGCAAATTTAACCTAATTTATACAGCTTGCACCACCTTATCAGGTTGCTGATACAAAACTTCCTCAGATGCAACTTTAAAATCATCACCAACCCAAGCAGACGAAACCTGAATCACAACACCACCTTCCATTTGCAGCAGTGAAAAATTTCGGAGTTTCCCCCTAACATTCTCCACAATTCGCGGTACAGTCGCCGCATTTAAATAAATTATACCTTCTGGACTTCTAAAAACACGCTTGCGAATTACCTGCTTAGTGTGTCTTAGAGTGTGGTGCATATGTCCAAATGCCACCAGGGGAATAATCTTATTTTCCGTCATCGCCAAAGATATCGCTTCCGCAAAATCTGGGTCGCCAAAATCACCACCAATCGGGTGCCAATCTTTACCACAAGGGTCTTCCGGTCTATCTCCTAATCCCGATGGTCCATTATGACCAACAAAAATAATTGTCTCATATGTGGCACTCTTAACGGAAGCGTGGATTAAATCAGCAGACTCCTCAATAGTCCCAATCCCATATCGTTGCTTACAAATATCCGCAAACTTCATATCTGGACCACCCCAACTAAACGGACGACCCCCTACAACAGTTAAACTCAAAGTGGGAAAATCTAACTTACTGTAACCAACGTGGATATCACCCAATAAATCCAGCTGTTCCTGTACCCAATCTTCCTTCGTGCGATCGTAAGGACATTTTTTGCGTCCCCATTCCGTGGCAGAATACCAAGCATCGTGATTACCCATGATAACAGCTTTGGGGATATCGAGAGATGCTACTCTTCGCACCACATCCACCGACTCATTCCCAAAATCCCCCACAAACAGTACCAAGTCCACTCCCAGGCATTTTAGCGCAATGCCATCTTCCTCTTCCCACTGGTCGTGAACATCTCCGACTACAGCTATTTTTATCATTTTCGGCTTTATTTTCTCACTACAAAACGCCATATTATTTTTCCTATGTCTCCAGCATAGGCAACTCAAAAGGATTTTGACACAACTTTAATGGGGAATTGGGAATTGGGGATTGGGCAATGGGGATTGGGAATTAAGAATTTTCTCCTTTCCATGCTCTTCTTCAAACTTTTATCAAAAAAACATCATTTTCAATGGTTTGACCCTTTACTTATTTTTGGTAAAAAATACTATAATTAGTTTTATAACAACAATGCCTGTATGTACGTGAAACTTTGCTGTGGAGAGTATTCCCGTGGCAAGATTTCGCAGCTACTTCTAGCCAAGTTCCCAAAGTTCCTCGAAAGCACAGGAAGGAAAATTGGGGATTAGAGGTATTGCCTGTCAATGGAAAAATTCAATATTTTTGGCATATTTTTGGAATCATAGGGTGACACCAAACTGTGTTTATAACTGCATTACCTCAACGTGAAAATACCCAACTGGGTGCATTACCATTGGATTTATTTGATGCGATCGCAACTCTAAAAAAAGAACTCAACGCGGTCATTTTAGCGCATTACTATCAAGAAGCGGATATTCAAGATATTGCAGATTTTATCGGGGATTCCCTACAACTAGCTAGAGCAGCAGCCGAAACAAACGCGGATGTGATAGTCTTTGCTGGTGTACACTTTATGGCGGAGACAGCAAAAATTCTCAACCCAGAGAAATTGGTGCTTTTACCAGATTTAAATGCAGGTTGTTCCCTTGCTGATACCTGTCCTCCTAAAGAGTTTGCCGCATTTAAAGCCGCACATCCGGGACATTTGGTAATTTCTTATGTAAATTGCTCCGCCGAAATTAAAGCAATGAGCGATATCATTTGTACCAGTTCCAACGCTGTAAAAATCGTTGAACAGATACCCAAAGAGCAACCGATTATTTTTGCACCAGACCGTAATTTAGGGCGCTATGTCATCAAGAAAACAGGTCGCGATATGGTACTGTGGCAGGGAAGTTGTATTGTCCATGAAACCTTCTCCGAAAAGAAAATTGTTCAGTTAAAAATAGCACATCCAGAAGCAGAAGCGATCGCACATCCGGAATGTGAGGAAAGTGTATTGCGTCATGCGAGTTTTATCGGTTCCACTGCTGCTTTACTTAAATATTGTCAAGAAAGCCCATCGCAAGAGTTTATTATTGCGACTGAACCAGGAATAATTCACCAAATGCAAAAAGCAGCACCGCAAAAACATTTTATTCCCGCACCACCTGAGAATAATTGTAATTGTAATGAGTGTCCGTTTATGCGGTTGAATACTTTGGAGAAGTTGTATTTAGCCATGAAAAATCGCACACCGGAAATTACCATGAGTGAAGAGATTCGCCTGGCTGCATTACGTCCAATGCAACGGATGTTGGAGATGAGCTTGTAGTTTCTGATTTTGGATTTACCCAAGAAACCGGGTTTCTAACCCCACGAGGAACTCAATTCCCGTAGTCTGAGAAATCGGGTTTCTTGGTTTATCCCAACAATTTGAGATTTTACATCAGGGAGAAACCCCGATTTCAGACGGTCTACTAAGGTTTTCGGTACGTCTAATCCAACCTACAAATCTATGCGATTCTACTTAATTATCCACACCATAATTTTGGGTTACTATTCTTTTCATTAGTACCAAATATTAATCATTATCTGTCTAATCGAACCTAAAAATCTATCCGATTCTACTAAATCCATAAATAGATTATATTGTCAACCGTAACAAAATTTAGAATCGATGTTCATATTACAAAATTAATTTTCGGCTTATTTACGACCAAAAAATCAACGCAAGAATAGTACTTTCAGAGCCGTAAAAATTAAAGTTATACGCCTCCCGTGAGTATTAAGAGTATCCCATCCTGAAAGTACTGTCAATCCGTACACCCATTTTTTATTTATCAAGGTTTCCTGACATTCTTAATATATCAAGCTTTAATCATTTAAATCATAATTGAGTCAAAGCATTATCTCTACTTATGTAACCTAAGCAAGTTCGATAAGCTTGACTTTCAACACAGTAGCTACAATATTCATCCAGGATAAATTGTGGTTTAGACGACAGAATACAACCGTGAAACCATCGTTAAATCAAAGATACAAAATATTCTCAAAAATAAAAAATAATGTTAAGTATCCCCGTAAATATACCATTACCGCGAGCGCCGCGTTTGGTGACAACTTTGCCGGGAGTGCGTGCGAAAGCATTGGTAGAGCGCGATCGCAATGTCACATCTCCGTCTTATACCCGTGATTATCCTTTGGTGGTGGCGCGAGGTCAAGGTTGTATGCTGGAAGATGTGGATGGTAATATTTTTCTCGATATGACGGCAGGTATAGCTGTCACTTCTACTGGTCATTGTCATCCAGATGTTGTGGAAGCAATTCAAGCACAGTCAGCAAATTTACTGCACATGTCTGGTACGGATTTTTACTACGAGCCAATGGTGGAATTCGCCGAAAAGCTGGCAAATCGTGCCCCATTCCCAGGAAATGCCCGTGTATTTTTTAGTAATTCTGGTGCGGAATCGAATGAAGGTGCGATAAAGCTAGCTAAGTACTATACGAAGCGGAATTTAATTGTGGCATTTTTGGGTGCATTCCACGGACGAACTTATGGTGCAATGTCCCTCACGGGTTCCAAAACTGTCCAAAGGGCAAATTTTGGTTCATTGCTTCCGGGAGTTACACATATACCTTATGGTACACATGTGGGTTTAGATTATTTAGAAAAGCAATTATTTACGACGATTTTACCAGCGAATGAAGTAGCAGCAATCATCGTGGAACCAATTCAAGGTGAAGGTGGTTATATAGTACCCGAAGATGGATTTTTGCAACGTATCCGCGAGATATGCGATCGCTACCAGATTTTGATGATAGTTGATGAAGTACAATCGGGGATGGGACGTACTGGAAAGCTATTTGCGATTGCACATTGGGATATCATGCCTGATATTGTGACGACGGCAAAGGGGATTGCTAGCGGTTTACCATTGGGAGCAATTATAGCGCGATCGCACATCATGACTTGGAAACCTGGTTCCCACGCTACCACATTTGGCGGGAATCCGGTAGCTTGTGCTGCGGGGATTGCGACGCTACGATTGTTGGAAGATGGGTTGATGGAAAATGCGACTCGGATGGGGGAAATTTTACAAGCTGGTTTATTTAAGTTGTGCGATCGCTTTCCCCGATTGTCGTCTCCACGGGGAAAGGGGTTGATGGTAGCGGTAGATTTGTTGGATGAAACGGGGGATTTTGACAAGGAATTACGCGATCGTATTTTACAAGCTGCTTTTCATCGTGGTTTGTTATTACTTGGTTGTGGAAAATCTGCAATTCGTTTTTGTCCTCCTTTGGTTATTGATAGTGAACAAATTCAAATTGCTTTAAATATAATTGCCGAAATTTTGTTAGAAGTAATGTAGTCAGGAGTTCAGGAATCAGAATTCAGAAGTCAGCATCAATTTAAAATTTCATATTTTTTATGAATTCAGAAAACAAATACGATAAATATTGTAGGGGTTAACGGCTGTTAACCCTCTTAATTATCATATTTTATGAGAAAAATAAAAACAATAAAATCATGAAACCAGAAAATATTCAATTATTTTGGGATTCGCTTTGGCAAGACTATATTAATAGAGTGAAATATGCCAAAATCTACCAAAAAATGATTATTAATGCGGGAGGAACTGTTTCAAATGACCACATTGCTTTCCGTTCTTTGCGTTTAAATATTAATATAAATAAAACTCAAATTAATTTAGGAATTAAATTATTTGAACCAATATTAAATCGATTAGGTTACGAAGCAGCAGGAGAATACTTTTTCCCTGACACACATTTATATGCTTGTCACTACAAACATCCAGAGCAGGAAAAATATAGTTTACCCAAGTTATTTATCAGCGAATTAATTGTTGAAGAATTACCAGATGAGATTGCAGCAATAATTAGAAAAACTGTAAGTAATGGTAATTTTGATTGTTTTCTTCAATCTTCAAAAGATAATTTTGAAATAGATAATACCAACTTGATTCTAAATGCAAAAGAAACATTTACCCGTCATTGGCAAACTCCTTATTATTCAGATATTCAAAAAGTAAATCAAGTGAGTCAATATGGAGCTTGGATATTATTACATGGATATGCAGCAAACCATTTTACTGCTGATGTAAATCGCCAAAATACACCTAAATATCCCAACATTGAAATTACGGCAAATGGATTAGCTGATTTAGGAATACCAATGAAAGCCGAAATCGAAGGTAGTATGAATCTGGGTTTGCGACAAACAGCAACCCATGCAGTCAACGAACAAGTAACTGTAATTGATGATAGTTCTGGTGTTGAAATTCAAATACCTTGGACTTATGCCTATTACGAACTTGCTCAAAGATATGTGGTAGAAATTGAACCCGGAAAACAAGAACTGTTTGATGCTTTTCTTGGTGACAATGCTCGACAATTATTTGAAATGACGCGCTTAAACTAACTTTTCTTTTTTCCTTTTTCCTCAAACAGCAGCTAAGGAATCTAAATTACAGCACTTCCGTCTGTAATGAGGTACATATAAAGAGATAAAAACCGCAGATATAGACGCTACTCTGCGAGAAGTCTCGCTAGCCTACGGCAACCTCTCCGATGTACGCTCGTCTAATGCGGCTACCTTTGGAAGTCACTCCCTGCCGCAGGGTACGCAGATGGGAGTGTACCTCACCCAAATGAAATGTGCTGTAAATAAAATACAACCCTTGATTGTGTATATCTATGTTGGGTTTCATACTTTTTAATACTCAACCTTGTTTATGATATGGAATAACCAAAGGGAGCATCCCACTTTTTATTTAGCGAGCAAAGATTAATCCATTAAGGTAAGCACAACGGTGAGCAATGACTTGA
>NZ_NTFS01000143.1 GCF_002289455.1 Brunnivagina elsteri CCALA 953 | reverse complement strand
TTAAATCCATATACCTAATAAGTTTATACTTTGTTCTCTGAAAACAAATAAATGTTTATCATTTTCAAGTAAAGAAAAAGTAATTTTTTAATAGATTTTAGGATTAAGCTGTAAGTGTAAATACTAGACATCTCCGAAAATGAATGTAGAGATGTAGTATTGCGACTTCTCATAAATGTTTTCAATAATTCTCAAAATTTAGGGGACGATCGCGCGATCGTCCCCTAACACCACTGGTATTCTATTTTTACTAACTAACTGCACGAGTCTTTATTTAACTAACTCAGCAACGTTTGCATCAGCCAAAGTTGGTGCAGTAAATACTTGAGAGTACAAGCTAGCTGGTTGTTGTGCTGCAACTACAGGCAGGGCTTCCCTTGCATGTTCAGCAATTTGTACTGTCTTCACATCATATGCTTGGGTAATAATCTTAGGATACAAACCAATACCTATGATGGGAATTAACAAACATGCGGTGATAAACAATTCGCGAGGATTGATATCCTGAACAAATTCATCAAGATGTAATTCTTCGCTTTGCTTGCCGTAAAATACTTCACGTAACATCGAAAGCAGGTAAATCGGAGTCAAGATTACACCAACTGCACTCAAGAATACAATTACAATCTTGAAGCTAGAACTATAAACATCGCTGGTGGTGATACCCAAGAATATCATCAACTCACCTACAAAACCACTCATCCCTGGTAAAGCTAAGGAAGCCATCGAACCAACAGTAAACAGTGCAAATGTCTTGGGCATTACCTTTGCCATTCCACCCATTTTGTCCATCATCAAGGTGTGGGTACGTTCGTAGGTGACACCAGAGAGGAAGAACAAAGCTGCTGCAATTAAACCGTGGGAAACCATTTGCAAAACTGCACCGCTAATACCCAATTCGGTATAAGAAGCGATACCAATCAGCACAAATCCCATGTGAGCGATGGAGGAATAAGCTAAACGACGTTTAAGGTTAGTTTGAGCAAAGGCACAACATGCACCGTAGATGATGTTAACTACACCCAAAACCGCCAAAACAGGAGCAAAGTAAACGTGAGCATTGGGAAGCATTTCCATGTTGAAGCGGATTAATGCATAACCACCCATTTTTAACAACACACCAGCCAAAATCATTGAACCAGCTGCTGGTGCCTCACCATGTGCGTCAGGAAGCCATGTATGGAAGGGGAAGATCGAAAGTTTTACGCCGTAAGCGATTAAGAATCCTGTGTAAATAGCCAATTCCAAAGCGAGGGGATATTCTTTCAGCCCCAGTTGTACCATGTCGAAGGTAAATGTGTCGCCAGAAAAAGCCATTGCTAAACCACAAACCAAAATAAAGATGGAAGCGGCTGCTGTGTAGATAATAAATTTAGTAGCGGCGTAGCGGCGTTTTGCACCACCCCAGATAGAAATTAATAGATATACAGGTACTAATTCAACTTCCCACATCAGGAAGAATAACAACATATCTTGCGCTGCAAATACCCCAATCTGGGCGCTGTACATCAACAGCATCATTGCATAAAACAATCGCGGCTTGTTGGTAATCTTCCAAGCCGCGAATACTGCAAGTGTATTTATTAATCCGGTTAACAATATTAGGGGCATCGAGATTCCATCAACTGCAAGTGACCAGTTCATGCCCAATTGAGGAATCCAAGCATATTTCTCCACAAGTTGGAAATCAGCACTTTGAAAATCGTAATTGTGCCAGAAGGCAGCAATCATTAATCCAAAATCCGCGATCGCAATGCCTAATGTGTACCAACGGACGGTTTTACCTTCTTTGTCGGGGAGGAAGGGTATTGCCATTGCCGCTACTGCGGGTAAGGCAATCATGGCACTCAGCCAAGGAAAATTTAAAGTATTCATTTCTGACAATCGTTTTTGTTTTTCAACTTTAATTACATTCTATTAACCATTGTTTACTTTTGTAAACGGAATAAATCCCTATAAAATCGGATTTTGGTCATAGAGTAGAAAAATAAGTAATAAATACCTATTGCCGTTGAAGCAAATCCATTCTATGCATAAAGTTTTGTTAAGTCAATAGCGATATTTACCCATGAATTCGTTACATAGCTTTACATTGATTGATGTTTTAGCCCAGCCCTTTCAACGCGAACAATAGTACTAGATTTTGTGACCAAAAAACATGTCCAATTAACCCCCTAAAAATAAGGCTTATGGGAAATCTTCAAAAAAACGAACAATTTGATCGGCGATATATTGACCGTTTTTGATCTGCGAATCTCGTCAACTTGTATGGATAACTAAAAAACTTAATTTGACGGTAACGCAATAATGAGGGTTTCAGCTTCAAAATTGGTAGTACATATGAACCTATTGAAAGGGCTGATGTTTTAGCCTAATAAAGGAGTTTAACCGCCAAGTACGCCAAGTGCGCCAAGAAGAGAAGAAGAGAAGAAGAGAAATCTAATTTCCAATTCTTTAAACAATTCGATTTACAATTGTCCAAACTTCACCGTCAGAACGAACGTAGGGAACCGAGATGGTTTTAAAGCCAGTAATAAAGGGTTTATAGTAAACCTGCCAGTAAAGGGGACTAAGTTCGTTAGCGCAGGCTTTGAGGTTGCGTAATTCATCGCCGAGTTCTGCTGCTAATATATTGATGCGATCGGCATGGATTTGGGCTTGGTTGCGGGCTGCTTCGAGTTGTTCTTCCTGTAATGCCCGTTGGACTTTGGTTGGAAGTCGTTTTAGTTGGGCTTGTTTTTGCCGAAGTTGAACTTCTAGGGCTGTAATAGCATCATCAATTCCTTGGATTTCGATGGCAGTTTCGGGATTTTCCCTAGCTTGACGACGGTAAGAAGCAGCAATATTTTGGGGTGAGTCATCACTCACATTGAATGTAACGGATTTGAGTGCGGTACGTTCTTCCCGCAAAGCGGCGATTTCGACTTCGAGTGCCTTGATTTCTGCTGGGATTTGTTCCACGATTTTTATTCCCCACTCCCTTTTATTACCTTTGCTCCTTGAGTCTCAATCGCGAGCGATCGCACTTCGGCTTTGATGGCTAATTCTTGCCAAGCTGATGCCATTGCCACGACAACATCAATTGCATGTGTTGTATCGGTTAATGCTAAGAGGGTTGGACCAGCACCACTAATTACCATCCCGAAAGCTCCGGCAGAAATAGCCGCAGCGCTAACTTTGTCATATCCTTGAATCAGTGATTTTCTGTAGGGTTGATGTAATTTATCTTGCAGAGATGCTTGTAACCAATTTTGTTTACCAGTTTCCAAACCACGTAGTAACAAACCCAGATGGGAAATATTGAAAATCGCATCAGCACGGCTAATTTCCGTTGGTAGTACCTGTCTTGCTTCGGCTGTAGAAAGTTCAAATTCGGGAATTGCGACAACTGGGATAATACTTTCATGCCAAGGAATATCGCAAATTTCCCAACCAGAAGCACCAGTGGCAGCGAGACGACAACCACCAATTAATGCAGGGACAACATTATCCGGATGTCCTTCTATTTCTATAGCTAAATCCATCACTTCAGACTGACTCAAAGGTTCCCCAGCAAGGACATTAGCAGCAACTAACCCTCCAACAATAGCAGTTGCCGAACTACCTAAACCTCGTGCTAAAGGTACACCCAAACCAATTTCCATCTTTACAGAAGGGGGAGTTTTTCCGATGCGATCGCATAGTTTGACAAAGGATTGGTAAAGCAGATTGTCTTGAATATTTGTATTTACTCGTTCTGCTTCTTTACCAGTAGCAGTAATATGTGTTTTCCCTTCACTGAGGAGAGTAAATTTAAACTCGTTATATATACTTAAAGCTGCACCAATGCAATCAAACCCTGCTCCTAAATTGGCAGTGGTAGCAGGAACGGTAACGGTGACTGAAGAGTTAGGCATCTGGACACAATAGCTATCGATTGTCCAGCATCCCATATATGGGTGACATTTGTTGATGAAATTTTTGGGGTTGCGATCGCGAAGGGGGTTTTTGAGATTTTTAAAAAACCTCTCTCCTGACTAGCTTGTTTCTACGAAGTGGTGGAGAGAGAGTTTGAATCTACGATGCAATTTGATTATTTTTCCAGAAATCAGCGACTTTTTGCTTCCACAAATGCCAGTTTTCCATTACATCGTCAGGTTCAAACCAAGTTACACAAGTTTCTTCTGGGGTAGTAGTAATCAGCATTGTATTCTTCAGCTTTAAACCATACTGACGATTGGCAGCACCACAATATGCAGATACTTGTAGTGGTTCATCATATAGAGGTTTGATGCGATCGCTTGTTTTAAATTCGATTATACAAGGGATGCCAAGATAACTAGCAACACAATCAACCCTGCCTGCATAGCCGAGATAATAGTGAAACAAGTTTGCTTCAATCAGCTTGATATCGTCGATATTTTCTAGTATCGGTAGTAAGTTATTCCAATAAGGTTCGATGGAGTCAGGGCAAGAAAAAGGTTCATAGGAAAAGCGGTAATTATTAATTAACTCATGGAGCGATATCCCGCTTTCTTTGGAAGCTTTTACTATCAAATAATTGTTAATTAATTTGTGGATACTAGTTCCACGCTCTTTTGAAGCTTTTACAATTTGGTCAGAACCCTGTTTTTGTTGCCAGCGAATTAATTGGGCTTTTTGTAGTGGGGATTTGCTCGCTTGGATAATGCTTGTTGTTCCTGGGAGACGAAAACCACGGCTGTCTTCAAGGTATCCAATCCCATTGTTCCAAGAGGGTTTCGCATAGTGGTGGGTAAAAAGTTTGCTTTTGAGTAATTGCATAGGTTTCCAAAAAGCTTGAGAAGTGTTGTTTCTGCTTATGAAATGAGATTATCAAGACTAATCAGTCCGGTACAGTGCAAATAGCGGTAGATAATAAGTTTGTTATTTGCCCTTATCTACACTTCCCAAAATCCTTAGAAATTCATTAAGTTATTGATAGTTGTAATGGAATTAGCTTCAACGTATGAGTAACCAGCGCAAGCGAGGTTTTGCAGCAACAAAACAAGGACTAATCCTGATTGAGCAGAAAAAGCAAGAGAAGCATTACACGATAGAGAAGTTGGAGGAGAAATCAGGTATAAGTAGCGATCGAATTAAGGCATTGTCTCGTGGAGAGAGACTTGAAAAAAAGAGTATTGAAGCGATCGCACGAGCATTAGAACTCCAACCGACAGATATTGTTGACGCTAGCGAGTGGTTTCCCCAAGCTAAAACCGTGCTAAACAAGCCAAATGAGATTGATTGGTATTTGGTTTGCCAAAAAAGGCTGGAAAAACAGCAAGAAACTCAGCGACTAAGACACCAAGCAACATCAATGGGATTTGAAGTAAATATTGATATACCCCTGGGTTTAGTAGAACGTAAAGAACAACAGCGTTGGATTGGGAAAGAATCTAGTCGTAATTACGAACCACCAAAAGAAGTCATTACACAAATTTATAAAAATGAAGAGTTTCTCCAACAGGTAATTGGGAAACAGACATCAGGTAAAAATAAACATATTGCGATTATTGGAGAACCAGGAGCAGGAAAAACCACTTTATTGAGTAAAATAGCAGATTTTATTCAATCAAAAACTCAAAATTTAGCCATTTATGTAAGTTTGGCAAGTTTAGGAAATTTGACTTTACAGGATTATTTACTTAAAAAATGGCTTCCCGAAGCAATGGGATTATTTAATCCTGAAATTAACGATACATCAGTATATGAAGGAGAATTAATTAAACGCTTCCGGAAGAGTGATGTTTGGCTGTTATTAGATGCTGTCGATGAGATGGGAGAAAATTCACCTGTTTCTGCATTAACAAAACTTGAAAAGGAATTAAAAGAAGATTGGTTGATAGAAGTCAGAGTTGTACTAACCTGTCGTCTCAATGTTTGGGATATTAATATCAATCGTCCGCTAACAGGTTTTGATACATATAAAACCCAGGAATTTAAACCAGAAGAAATTGATAAGTTTATTACAGATTGGTTTACCCATGCTGAAAAGACAGGTTTAGGTGAAATATTACAAGCGAAATTAAAAGAATCAAGACACGAACGAATATATCAGTTAGTACAAAATCCTCTCAGACTGTCACTATTATGTCAAATATTTTATCGTGATGAAAATGGAGAATTACCAGAAACCAAAGCTGGACTTTATCAAAGGTATGTTCGATATTTTTATGAATGGAAGCCTAAAAATATTCCAGTAGAGTTGATTGAGTCTGATGATTTAAAAGGTGAATTACATCAAGCTTTGGGGAAATTGGCTTTAACTGGAATTGATAGTAATTATAGATTTCAGTTACCACGGAGTTTATGTCGTGAACACATGGATGAAAAGCTATTTAAATTAGCTTGTGATGTCGGTTGGTTAGTTTTAGCAGGAAGAACAGAAATAGATGAAGAGATTTTTGTTTTCTGGCATCAGAATTTTCAAGAATACTTCGCAGCTTTAGCTATTGACGATTGGTATTATTTCTTAAATCACGTTCCAGATAATCCAGATGAAGGTACTTATCGCATTTTTGAACCGCAGTGGAAAGAAGTTATTCTACTATGGATGGGAAGAGAAGGAGATAATCTATCTAAGCGTCAACAAAAAGAGTATATTAACGCATTAATTAGCTTTGATGATGAACTTGAAAATATATATCTCTATAGAGTCTACTACTTGGCATTATTAAGCAGTTATGAGTGTAAAAATGATGATAAAATTGATAAAATAATAAAGTATTTTATTGATGTTTTTTTTAACAGTAAACTACACTCTGAAATAGAAAATATAGTGACAACAACACTAATAAATATCAATAAGATAATAATTGAAAAATTGAATAGTATTTTAGAGAATAGTATGGAAAATAAACAATTATGTAAATATAAAATTTGTAACCTTGCTGTATTAATTGGAAAAATTGACAAGGGAAACTTAAAAGCAGTTAAAATATTAAGTCAAATATTATTACAAGCTGACCCAAATGATATAGGCATTATACAATATGCATGTAATAGCTTAGGAGAAATTGGTAAGGGAAGTGATATAGCATTAAAAGCTATGGCATATATAATAAGCAACAGTCCACCTTATATCTCTCTTTCAGCTTGGTATAATATTGGCAAAGTTAATAAAGATTCGACTGTATTTATTTTAAATCAACTTATTAGGGATAGCTCGACTGAAGAAGAGTCTCAGTGTTATGCTAGTATTCTAGCCCACGTCGATCCTGAAGGTAGTTGGGAAGTATTTTGGATACTCAATAAAATGTTGCAAAGCCAAGATTATGATACGCTAGAATCAGCTTTTATGACATTAAATGCCATCCATTATATTAACTTAGAAGCTATTGAGGCATCTAATATTATTAATAGTGTAATTAATATAATTGAAACTTATGATGACGATTCTATTATTGGAATGGCAGCAATTTTTTTGGGAAAAATAGCAATAGATGGTGAAAATATTATAAGTTCTTTAACAAAGATACTAAATACTAGTAATGACAATATTACACGTTGCGATGCTGCTAATAGCTTGTATAACATAGGTTTTTCAAGTCCTATTATTGTTAATACTCTATATGAGATACTGCAACAATATGGAGATGATTTATGTAAGTGCGAGGCTGCCAGAATACTTAATAGAATTGACTCTATTAATTCAGAGGCTACTACTTTTTTAATTGAATTAGTCTGTAATACTCAAAACCAACATATTCTTGTGGAAGCAGTTGAAGCATTAAAAGAAACTACACCATTCAGTCTTTATTCAACAGTAGTGAATAGATTAAATAAATACTTGTATAAACAGTATGATTGTCGTACTGATGCTTGCTATGACATACTTTTACATTGTGCCCAAAGCATGAATTATCCTGATTTTTACCGAGCTTGGCATAGTGAAAATTATTCGATGACAACATTAGAACAGCAATTTATAAATATCACTTTTCAGCTACAATCCACTAATAAAACATATCCTATCCTTATCAACGTGCAAACATTAGAAGATGAAACAGATACGATCGCAATTTCTCAAGAAATCTGTAACCAAATTTATCTCACTATATTTCCAGATGTAGAAATCCCAGAAGTCAGCAACGCACCTCAACTTAAAAGAATGATTCCTCAAATCAAAAATCAACTGCGAACCAAGAATCTAGCCTTAATTTTTAACAACTGCCAGCCAAATCAAGAACTTATTACCTTTTGTCGCAAACTCACCGACGTGCTACATATCACATTGATTACTAATCATGAAATAGAAGCACCATTACGAGGATTTCCAGCTAATCAACCGAATTTACTCAGCGCAATTCAAAGCTGGATTGATGAAATCGAGTAGTAAGAAAACCTTAAAAACTGCTTTAAACCTCGTTTACTTTAAAAATTTTAATTGTCTTCGCTTCCTTGCGTCGTCATGACTGAACCATATTGAAATCTAAAATACCTATTGACTCTACCCTTGCGGAAGGGTATGTACTGAGATTGCTTTCGACATAAAAACTTACCACCATGAGCGGAAACAATTGCGATCGCAAATCCCAAACCCAAATCACTACTTGCCGAGAACCATATTTGTAATGGGGTAAAACTCCTTGTGGCTTCTGTAAGTACGCCGCATACCCCTTCGTGGAAGCAAGCTACAACATGACATTGAGAGATACTTTTAAAATATCATCTAAGTGGGGTTTATCCTCCACAAATAGCAGTCTCATTTTTTCTAATATGTTCTCTTAGATAAATGCTTACTACAAACTTACCTTATTTTTTCCAACTGAATCACAGACGACCGACAATTGCTATTAAGAAATGCTAAATTTAAATTCAGAAGATGATTACCAGCTAATGGCTACTAAATACCAGCTATTAACCATTAATCACTAACAAAAAAATATGGACTGAGAAATAAATCTCAGTCCTCTAAAAAAGTGGGTTAACAGCTCTCAAACCGGTTAACCCGTGATGCTTTAGGAACGCGCAAAGAATTGATTATTGCAATACCAACTTAACATTGGCATTTTGCAAACCGCGTTGCTTGACTTCTGTTAAGGTTTTGTTAACAGCATACTTTTGGTTAATCGAGTTGATTAACTCGGTTTGGTTGTGCTTCTTAGCAACGCCCCAAAGGTCAGCAATCAAGTCAAAAGAACCATCGGTGTTGCGAGACCAACCAAGGTCATATTCGCCTTCTAGAACAGCAACGATATCAGCACGAAGGCGCTGACCGTTGTAACCACGAACATCTGCTTCGGTTTTAACGGAAATACCGATGTCACGCAACGAGGATTTGAGGATTTCAGCGTCGGTGATTTTGGTACGGAGAGTGCTAAAATGAGACATTTGGGTTTCCTCCAAAAGAGAAGATAGTTTAAATCGAAGTTTAAATCCGAGCCGTATTCATTAATGTTTACGGCTTCTTCTATTGCGCTAGCGGTAAAGCTAGCCTTTCCCCCTGTGGTAGCAGAGGAAAGCTTTTAGAACTCCATTCGCTGATATTCAGCGACTGAAGCTGCTGCTGGTCTGGCACGCTGTCTTGCCCAGTCTCGCAGGGCTGTCACCTGCTCTTGCATCGTTCGAGACAGTGGGAGCGTGGCTTTGAGTGCAGCAATAATATCTAGTTGTGTGAACTCGCGGTCTTGGGCGAATGCTTCATACATTGCCGCAACAAGCGCTTGTTCAATTTCTGCTCCAGAAAAACCGTCGGACATTTTCGCTAGTTGTTGCAAATCGAAGCGTGATATGTCTTCTCGGCGTTTCGTTAAGTGGATTCTATAGATATCTTCCCGTTCTTCTGGTGTGGGTAAGTCCACAAAGAATATCTCGTCAAACCGACCTTTCCGCAAAAACTCTCCTGGCAACCTTTCGACACGGTTTGCCGTTGCCATTACGAATACGGGAGATTTTTTCTCTTGCATCCAGGTTAGGAAGGAACCAAAGATTCGGCTTGATGTGCCGCCGTCGGAGTCACCGGAACCACCGCTTCCCGCAAAGGATTTATCCAACTCATCGATAAAGAGGATTGCTGGAGAAATCGATTCGGCAGTTTTTAAGGCATTCCGTAAATTAGCTTCCGATCGCCCGACCATCGAACCATCATAAACCCGTCCCATATCTAAGCGTAGCAGGGGCAGACCCCACAGCCGGGAAGTGGTTTTGGCTATTAATGACTTACCGCAACCAGGAACACCCAAAATCAGCATCCCTTTTGGCTGGGGCAACCCATATTCCCTTGCTCTTTCTGAAAAAGCATTGGAACGTTGTGTTAACCACCTTTTGAGTTCTTCCAGTCCACCCACCGCTTCAATGGTTTCATCTTCTTCTATATATTCTAGAATCCCATTGCGGCGAATTAACTGCTTTTTCTCAGATAATACTATGTTAACTTCATCTTCCGTTAAACGCCCGGTTGTGACCTGTGCCTTTCGGTAGACTTTTTCGGCTTCATCTTTGGTTAAACCCAAAGCAGCTCTTAAAAGTTTTTCTCTTGCTTCTGTTGTTAACCTACGACCACGATTTTGGTCAATATGGGATGTTAAAACTTTATTTAATTCCCCCATGTCAGGAAGTTGGAAGTCTAATACAACTACCTCTTTTTCCAACTCGATGGGTACTTGTTGCATCGGCGACATTAAAATAATATTTTTATTCGTACCTTTGAAAGATGCGATCGCATCACGCAAAGACCTTGTTGTCGCAGGGGCATCTATAAATGGATGTAAATCTTTAAGTATAAATATGCCGGGTTCTTTCTGCCTAATTATCCACTCAATAGCAGCTTCTGGGGAAACGGTATTGTGCTGGGTTACATTTCTGGGCTGACCATACTCAACGATGCCGTGAGTTACTGTCCAAATATATACCCGACGTTGCGGCTTCGAGGATTGAGCGGTTGTAAAAATAGCCTGCTCTGCCCGCTCTTCCTCTGAGGTCACAAGATAGATTAGGGGGTATTGAGCCTGAATGAGAATGTTGAGCTCTTCTTTCATAACTTCGACCTTCTTGAGACCTACCTTGATTAAGACCTTACAGATACCGATTATAAATTAAGCTTAAATTAAAAAAACTTAAATTAAAGCGACGGATTTATTCAGTTATCTAATATATTCCTAACAAGGAACTAACTCTTCCTCTCCCTTCGGATTGGATTTGTCCTCGTCCATTTCATCTGTGGAGAGAGATTGTTGGTTAATGACTGCCGGCTGTTTACCTAAAGTCGCTAATTCACCATCTCGCAAAACTAATGAGCTTTCACAATTTGGACAGGAATATACTCTATGGGTTTTGCCATAGTTTGATTCAACTTCGTCAACTAACTCAGAATTTGCTAGGTAGAAAACCAGCGCTTGCTCGGCTAGTTCGGACATCGGTTCTGATTCGACTGCCGAACGGATTTTTAATTTCCGATGCAGCTCTGGCGACAAGTATAAAGTTACCTTTTGCTTCGCTTGCATATTACTCTTTAACGGTCTTACCCGGGTATGTATCTTAAGTTATCGGTTATCCCTGCCTTTGTCAAGACGGCAAAACGCTTTGACGGCAATTTCTTAACATTTGTTTACATTCTCTTATCCTAGCGCATCCGAAACCAAGTGTGCTACCGCGTTCTGTTCTGTAAGAATCAAAAACTCGTTTGTTTGGAGATGGACGAGGTTTAGTTGACGAATAAAGAATTTTCAACAAACCTCCAGCGAATAGGAAAACTAAGTTTGAATCTTAACTTTACGTAAAGCTCAGATTCAAAATTGTTAGCAAGGGTGATATGGTAGTCACTAATTTGACATTGTTTAAGGTTATTTTTATTACATCCATTGACGGTAATAAATCAGATTATTGAGTCTTATATTCAGAGAAAAAATCTCTGTAAATCATGGCTATACCTTAAAAAGACAAGAGTTACGGTATATAAATCAAGACCTCATAACAAGTATTTTTATGACCTAGAACTGCTGTATCCGCTTTTCATAATTGTTGTGAGAACAACATTAATTACTGAGAAATTACTAGCAGAAATTATTTACAATCTTGCACAAGAGTGGTTTAGAAGGGACACAAACCTGATAGATTTAGCTATCAGCGAGTAAACACTGGTGAAAATGAAAGTCCTGGTTATTGGTGGCGATGGTTACTGCGGTTGGGCAACCGCTCTATATCTCTCTAATCGAGGTTACGAAGTAGCAATTTTAGACAGCTTGGTGCGACGGCACTGGGACAATGAATTGGGAGTCGAAACGCTTACGCCTATCGCCTCGATTCAGCAACGTCTCCAGCGCTGGAAAGATTTGACGGGTAAATCTATCGACCTATTTGTTGGTGATATTACTAACTACGAGTTTTTGAGTAAAACGCTGCATAAGTTTGAACCGAATGCGATCGCGCATTTTGGGGAACAACGTTCTGCACCGTTTTCGATGATTGACCGCGAACACGCTGTGGTGACGCAGGTTAATAACGTAGTTGGGACGTTGAATTTGCTTTACGCAATGAAAGATGACTTCCCCGACTGCCATTTAGTCAAGCTGGGGACAATGGGTGAATACGGCACACCCAACATTGATATTGAAGAAGGTTACATAACCATCGAACATAACGGACGTAAGGATACTTTGCCCTATCCCAAGCAACCCGGTTCGATGTACCACTTGAGCAAAGTCCACGATAGTCATAATATCCACTTTGCTTGCAAAATTTGGGGTTTACGGGCAACCGACCTCAATCAGGGTGTGGTTTACGGTGTCTTGACGGAAGAAACCGGGATGGACGAGATGTTAATCAACCGTCTCGACTACGATGGTGTATTTGGTACGGCATTAAATCGTTTTTGCATCCAAGCTGCCGTGGGACATCCCTTGACTGTTTATGGTAAGGGTGGACAGACACGCGGTTTCTTAGATATTCGCGATACCGTGCGTTGTTTAGAAATTGCGATCGCAAATCCAGCCCAATCTGGCGAGTTTCGCGTATTTAACCAGTTTACCGAGTTATTCAGCATCGGTGATTTGGCGATGATGGTGAAAAAAGCCGGAAATTCAATTGGGTTGAATGTGGACATCAATCACCTGGAAAATCCCAGAATTGAGAAGGAAGAACATTATTTCAACGCCAAAAACACCAAGTTATTAGATTTGGGTTTAGAACCCCATTTACTGTCGGATTCGTTACTTGACTCGTTATTGAACTTCGCTGTGAAGTATCAAAATCGCATTAACAAAAACGAAATTCTGCCGAAGGTTACTTGGAAGAGGTAATTGGGGATTGGGCATGGGGGATGGGACATTGGAAATGACTTGTTGTCCTATTCTCCAGCTCCTACTCTTTCAAAAAGTGATGCTAATTACAATAAATTATTTGTACCAATTTGATATGAAGACACATAAAACAACCCCACCGCCTGTGGCACCTCCCCTTACTAAGGGGAGGTATGGAGAGGTCAAATAATGTGCAGCCTCACATAGAATTGGTATTACTCAAATTAGTCAGTTACCTCCGCATTGTGGGAACTTAATTGTACCTGTCCAAAAAGTTTATCCAATCTTAGATTCTACATTGAGAGAAAAATTAGAATTAACTCAAAGCTATACAGGGTCAGAATAACGGTATCCTCAACAACAGAGGATAAATTGTACTAGAAATTTCTCAATAACTTTTCTAATGCAATACAAAGAACTCTTGACAAATAACCAATGACTAGTAACTAATTTATGAGAATCGCCCTTTTTACGGAAACTTTTCTGCCCAAGGTCGATGGGATTGTGACACGCTTAAGTCACACCGTTGACCATTTGCAACGTCATGGTGATCAAGTATTGGTTGTTTGTCCTGAAGGTGGGATGACAGAGTACAAGGGAGCAAAAGTTTATGGTGTTTCGGCTTTCCCCCTACCTTTATATCCTGAGTTAAAAATGGCATTGCCACGTCCATCGATTGGGGAAGCAGTGGATGAGTTTCGACCCGATGTTATCCATGTGGTAAACCCGGCAGTTTTGGGTTTGTCTGGTATATTTCATGCCAAAATCAAGGATATTCCCTTAGTTGCTTCCTATCATACCCACTTGCCGCAATACCTACAACACTACGGTTTAGGTGCATTGGAGGGGTTGCTGTGGGAGTTGTTAAAACTAGGACATAACCAAGCGGCGTTAAATTTGTGTACTTCGACTGCCATGTGTGAAGAATTGAGTTCCCACGGTATCGAAAGGGTGGATTTGTGGCAAAAGGGAGTGGATACGGAGATATTTCACCCGATTAGAAAAAGCGAGGAAATGCGATCGCACTTGTCCCAAAATTCCCCTGAAAGTCCATTATTGCTATATGTGGGGCGGTTGTCAGTAGAAAAAGAAATCGAACGTATCAAACCAATTATGGAAGCTATTCCTAATGCTAGGTTAGCATTAGTGGGTGATGGTCCCCACCGTCAAGCTTTGGAAGCACATTTTGCCGATACTAATACCCATTTTGTCGGATATTTAAGAGGGGTTGAATTGGCTGCGGCTTTTGCCAGTTCCGATGCGTTTATTTTCCCATCCCGCACAGAAACCCTGGGATTGGTATTATTAGAAGCAATGGCAGCAGGATGTCCCGTAGTTGCGGCAAATTCGGGGGGAATTCCCGATATTGTCACCAATGGGGTAAATGGTTATTTGTTCGACCCCAAAACAGGCGATGCAGGTGCAATCGCGGCAACAATTCGTCTTTTGGAAGAAAAACAAGAACGGGAAATAATTCGTCAAAATGCCCGTAGTGAAGCTGAAAGTTGGGGATGGGGGGCTGCAACCCGTCAGTTACAAAACTACTATCACGATGTCGTATATTCACAGTTACGCAAAGTTGCAGCGTAGCTAGAGAAACTCACCTTGGATAAAAATAGAACGAAAATTTGGTATTTTAAGTCTCTCTCCCTCTGGACTACGGTGTAAACACAAGTACCCGAATTGCCCCGAATAAAA
>NZ_NTFS01000142.1 GCF_002289455.1 Brunnivagina elsteri CCALA 953 | reverse complement strand
TACAGCAATCGAGGTGTTCTTTACAAAGAGAAGAAGCAATGGGAATTAGCACTTGCTGATTACAACAAAGCCATTGAGATTAATCCTCAGGATGCTGGAGCTTATAATAATCGGGGTCTTCTTTACCAAGAGAAGAAGCAATGGGAATTAGCACTTGCTGATTACAAAAAAGCTATTGATCTTAATCCTCAGTTGGCTATTGCTTACTACAATCGGGGTCTTCTTTACCAAAAGCAAAAAAAATATAATTTAGCCTTAGCTGATTTTAACAAAATTCTTCAACTTGCTAGCCCAGAGTATCCTGATGGTTATTTCGGTAGAGGAATGGTTTATGCACTCATGGGTGAAAAACAAAAAGCTATTCCAGATTTGCAAAGAGCAGCGCAACTTTTTAAATCTCAAGGCAAAACTGCTGACTATGAGCAAGCAATGAACCTTTTAAAATCATTACAATAATTGTGAAAAATAACTCAGGTAGAAGCATTATTTATTTTACTTGCTACTACCTGAATCTTTTCTCAAAACACTTCATCTATTTTCCTTGCTTCAAAAATAATCAACTTTTGTAATTCTCTCCCCCTCCTGCGTAAAATCACTTACTCGCAACAGTAATAGGAATAGAAGCAATCAAAAACGTTGCATCACCTCGAATAAAAATTTAACAAGGGGAAGAATTATGTTGAAAAAAATCACTGCATCTCTGTTAACTTCCGTTGGTTTACTAACCCTTAATGCAAATCCTTCACTAGCAGAAAACACCCTTAATTTTACTAATCATCAAACCCTTTATCCTTCAACTTGTGCTGTCGTGATTGAAGGTGAAAGATATGAATGTGATTATGCAGTTATGGGAGCTTTTGATGATGCTAGTGCCAATATTAAATTATGCAGCGAGGACGCTTGTATAGTCCTCATGCTTTCTCCTTACCAACTGGCTAATGTTGCCAATGGAGAAGAATTTCGAGTCAGACAAATAGCTTTACAGGAAGGTAATTCGGTTATTGCACGTTGGAATACATCTATGCGTTGCGATTTCACTGCTACTGGTATGGGATGTGTTGGGGAATCGGAAAGCAGGGGAGAAATTGCTGTTTATATGGAGTAGGATTTTTAGTAAATTTATGTAACAAATTCATGAATTTGCGTAAAATACTAGCTATTGAGCCGCAGTCTAAATGTAAGTATTTTTCCGGATAGGAGTGGTGACGACGATGAAAAAGTTGGTTGTCCTCAAGCTGGATGGTCAGTTGGGTGAGGGGGTTCGTGTTAGTTTGGAAATAGGTGAGGATGGTTTGCCTCCTTTTGTTGAACTGAGTGACAACCAATTAAGATTACCTCCTATCCCAACCCTACCTGAGATATATCAGCGTTGGTGCAGAAGTTATCGCAGTTTGGATGGACACCGGATTAAACCGAAAAAAGAGCAGATTTCTAATGTTAGGTTTAAATCTCTTAAGGATGAATGTGAGCAATTAGCTGATACTATCAAGCAGAATTTTCTTAGTTGGTTGCAAGCTGACTCATTTCGTTTGATTAAGGAGCAATGTTTAATCCATTTGTCTCCTGATGATGAGGTGCGGTTTATTATTCGCACTACCGATAATCAACTGCGGAAGCTTCCTTGGCATTTGTGGGATTTATTTGAGCATTATCCTTATGCAGAGATAGCCTTAAGTTCTAATACATCTCAACGTTTTACCAGAAAATATCGCCCTCATGTAAGAATTTTGATTATTTTGGGGAACAGTGATGGGATTAATGTTGCTGATGATGAGAAACTGTTAAAGCAATACTGTAAAAATGCAGAGTTAGTTGTTTTAGTTGAACCATCACCGTCAGAATTAAATGAGTATCTTTGGGATGAAAAAAGTTGGGATATTCTCTTTTTTTCTGGGCATAGTCGAACGGAGGAAAGCCAAGGAAGGATATTTCTCAACCGCAATGATAGTTTAACAATGCAGGATTTGCGGGAGGGGTTAAAAACGGCAGTTCGGCAGGGTTTACAGTTAGCTTTTTTTAATTCTTGCGATGGTTTAGGAATTGCCAGCGAGTTAGAAAGTTTGTATATTCCCCAAGTAATTGTGATGCGGGAACCTGTCCCGGATAAGGTAGCAAACCAGTTTTTGAAATACCTTTTTCAAGAGTTTACTGGGGGAAAATCACTCTATCAATCGGTAAATATTGCTCGCAAAAAATTACAGGGGTTCGAGAAAGATTATCCCTGTGCTAGTTGGTTACCTGTGATTGTCCAAAATCTATTAGAAACACCTCCTACTTGGCAGAGTTTGGGAGCAATTGCGAATTGTCCCTATCGTGGTTTAGCTGCGTTCCAGGAGGAGGACGCACCCTACTTTTTTGGACGGGAAGCTGTCACACACCAGTTAGTCAATGCGGTGAAGCAAAAACCTCTGATTGCGGTTGTTGGTGCTTCTGGTAGTGGTAAATCTTCGGTTGTGTTTGCAGGGCTGATTCCGCAACTAAAGCAAGATAGAAATAGGGATTGGCAAATTGTTGCTTTTCGTCCGGGGAATAACCCATTTGAGTCTTTAGCGATCGCTTTTAGTCCAATATTAGCTAAGGTTAACCCTTCTGGAAACGATTTAACCGCAGAAACAGAGGTGATAAATTTACCTAATTCTCCTCTGGAAACAGGAGATGGGGAAATTGGATTTGAAGATTCCCATCAACAAAAATTAGCAGAATTAGAATTAGAAGTAGATTTAAAAGCGAGTAATTTAGGGTTATTTAATGCTATTGAAACATTTATTCAAGATGCACCTAGAACCCATTTAGTTCTCATTGCTGACCAATTTGAAGAGCTTTATACCCTTTATCATCATACAGAAGAAAGGCAAATATTTTTAGATAATCTCTTGAATGCAGTTGATAAAGCTCCCAGTTTTACTTTAATTTTAACTCTACGAGCAGACTTTTATGGAGAGGCTTTATCATACCGTCGATTAGCGGATGCATTGCAAGATGCTCATATCAATTTGGGTGCAATGAATGCCCAAGAATTAGAAGCAGTGATAACACAACCTGCGGCAATTTATAATGTGCAGCTAGAGGAGGGGTTAACTCAACGTTTAGTTGATGGAGTTTTGCAGTCTCCCAATCATTTACCTCTGCTGGAATTTACTTTAACTCAGTTATGGCAAAAACAATATCAGGGATATTTAACTCATCAAGCATATACAGAAATTGGTGGTGTGGAAACTGCATTAGCAAACCATGCGGAAGAAATTTATGCTCAATTAAATACAACAGATAAAGACAGGGTACAAGAGATATTTATTCAGTTAGTACAACCGAGAGAAGCAAGTACAGATATTCGCCGTTTAGCGACTCGTGGGGAAGTAAAAGACGAAAATTGGGATTTAGTCACTCGGTTAGCGGATGCGCGATTGGTAGTGACAAATTGTAATCAAATTACAGGGATTGAAACTGTTGAAATTATCCACGAAGCATTAATTAAAAACTGGCGCAGGTTCGGACAATGGATGAGAATTGATGGAGATTTTCGCATCTGGCAAGAACAATTACGGGTAATAATTAAACAGTGGGAAAATAGCGATAATGATGTGGGAGGATTGTTAAGAGGAAAGCCTTTAATTGATGCGGAAGATTGGTTATTACAACGCAGTCATCAAATTAGCGATGATGAACAAAGTTTTATTAATTTAAGTTTGGAGTTACGAGAGAAAGAGGAAGAAGCTAAAAATGCTGCACGTAAGCGTGTTTTTATCTGGTTAACAGGTGGTTTAGTCACAGCTTTACTATTAGCTGGGTTAGCTGGATTTCAATGGCGACAGGCTGAATATCAACGGAGAAAAGCAGAAATTAATGAACTAAAGACTGTAAGTTTTTCGGCTAAAGATATCATTAAATCAGGAAATGATATTGGAGCATTAATTTCGATACTAAAAAATAGTCAATCTCTGGATAAATTAGATACTTTAGACACTAAAACTAAAATAGGGGTACTAACTTCTCTACTGGAAACTTTGCATCAAATTCGAGCATATAATCAGCTAGAAGGACATCAAGGTACAGTTACTAGCGTTAAGCACAGTCCAAATGGTCAGCTTTTAGCCTCAGCCAGCCAAGATGGTAAAATTAAGATTTGGCAGCGAGATGGAAAGTTAGTACAAACATTAACAGGACATAAACAAGGAGTTTTTAGCGTTACTTTTAGTAGTGATGGGAAGTTTCTCATTGCTGCTAGCTTTGATAATACTATTACTTTCTGGAGATATAATTCTCAAAACAATTTATTTGAGAAACGTCCTTTTTTAACCGTTACAGATACTGATACTAAAATAATCAGGTCATTTGCGTTAAGCCCTAATAACCACATTCTTGCTACTGGATATCAAAATGGTCAAGTTAAACTGCAAACATTAAAGGGTGAAAAGCTTCAAAAAAATCAGCAAGAAATTCAGGCACATAATGGCAAAATATGGAGTTTGAATTTTAGTCCAGATGGTAAAACTTTCGCCACTGCTTCTGCTGACAAGACAGTTAAAATTTGGAATCTAAAAGGAGAAGTTTTACAAACTTTCAAAAATCATACAGATGAGGTTTTAAGTGTTGTATTTAGTCCAGATGGCAAATTATTGGCTTCTGGAAGTAAAGATAAAACCGTTAAACTTTGGGATTTAACTGGTAAATTATCACATACTTTTGAAGGTCATACAAATGAAGTTTTAGATATCCGCTTTAGTGGGGATGGTAAATTATTAGCTTCTGCTGGTGCTGATGATACAGTCATAGTTTGGAGTAATCAAGAAAAATCAAAACAAGAAATTTATAATTTTAAAGGACATGGGGGTAAAGCATCGGAAGCTAGTTTTAGTCCAGATGGAAAGACTTTAGCCACTGCAAGTGCTGATAAAGCTGTTAAACTATGGCATTTGGATGGGATTTTACCGAGTTTTGAGGGAAACAGTATTAGTGTCAGTTCCGACAGCAAAATTATCGTGACGGGAAATCAACAAGGTGTGATTACCTTGCGACAAAAAGATGGAGGTTTAATCAGAAGTTTTAAAGCACATGAAACGGAAATTATGAAGGTACATTTTAGTCCAGATGGAAAGGTGATTGTTTCCATCGGTAAGGGTAATCAAATTAAACTTTGGAATTTAGAAGGGAAATTACTCAAAAGTTGGCAGGGACATGAGAGTAATAATAGCAGTAGTATTTTTGACCCTATCAAAGATATTAACTTCAGTCCAGATGGGAAAACTCTAGTTAGTATTGGGGGAATTGATCAGCAAGTTAAATTGTGGGATTTGTCAGGTAATGTGTTGCACAATTGGCAAGTTGATAATCAAATTATGACCAGTATTAACTTTAGTCCCGATGGGAAAACTGTAGTAACTGCGGTTGGTAAAGCAGTTCAAATTTGGAATCTGGATGGTAAATTATTATCAACATTATCGGGACATACTGGAATTATTGCATCTGTTAGCTTTAGTCCAGATGGGAAAATGATAGCGACTGCTGGTAATGATAAAACAGTGAAGCTTTGGGATATTTCTGGGAAGTTATTAAGAAATATACCCCATAGCGATAATGTTTACAGCGTTGGTTTTAGTCCAGATAGTCAAATTCTGATTTCCGCAAGCGGAGGTAATATTAATTTCTGGGGTTTGGATGGGAAGTTAATTAATAGTTTGCAAGCGGGAGAAAGTTCAATAACAGATGTGAGTTTTAGTCCTGACGGAAAGATGTTTACTTCTGTGGATATGAAAAATAATATAACTTTATGGAGTTTGGATATTGATAATTTACAACAGCTTAGTTGTAATTGGTTGCATGATTATTTGGCTAATAATTCTCATCTTAATGAAGATGAAAGAAGGATTTGCGATCATGTGTCTCGTTAAATTGATTTTTTGTTTGTAGTGAGGACTTCAGTCCTCAAAATAAGGACTAAAGTCCTTACTACGAACTGAAGATAATATGCAAGTTGCGTAACTAATGAATGATTCTGGTATAATTACTAATATAGCCGAACTGAAAATATACTTTTACTACTTAAAAATATGTCACGATTAAAGTTAGTTTTTACTTGCTTAAGTTTGGCTGCTCTTAGCAATTTTATTGTAAATGTTCCAAGTGTGAAAGCTTCTTCCGTAGCGGTTCAAGAAGTACAAACTAAGGCAAAGAATTTGTTCTATCAAGGAATAATTAAAGTTAATGAAGGAAATTATCAAGCAGCGTTAGAAGCTTTTACAAAAGCTATTAATATTGAACCTCGTTATGCTGAGGCTTATTATCGTCGCGGTTTAATTCATGCTAAATATCCTCAAAATCAGCCATTAAATGCTGATGGAACAGTAAAGGGTTGTGAAAGAATTGACACTTATCGAATTATCTGTCCGGTTTCAGTTCAAAATAAGGTTCAAGAAAATAAGGGTAAAGCAATTACCGATTTTACCCAAGCAATTCAACTGAATCCCCAATATACAGCAGCTTATCATCAAAGGGGATTGCTTCAAGAAAATGGGGAGAGTAAATTACAAGACTTGGAAATGGCGGTAAATCTTTATTATTCCAAAGTTCCGGTTTATTTGAAGGAAAATAAATATGAGACAGCAGCTAAAATTTTGCAGGCTGTTGAGGAAATAAATATTGCTAAAAAATCTGTGAATTCGCTGATGTTTGGGGTAAAGGCTCCGCCAAACAGAAATCCAATAGGTTCCTCAACGGATTCTCCTAATAAAAAATCACCTGAAGATTTAATTAATGAAGCTTTTCAGGTTTTGAATAAGGGTGATGTGCAAACTGCTCTCCAGAAATTGGAGGAAGCTGGGAGAATTTACCAGGAGAGGAAAGATGAGGGTAGATATCAAGAAGTGCAGAGGACGATTGCGGTGATTAAGGGAAAAGGTAAATAGGTAAATGGGATTGGATGTAGGATATGTTTACACCAATCCCTATTTTTTATTGTTGCAATTCCTTTAATAAATTCATAGCTATTTCATAATCAGCGATTTTGCCTTGAGCGTTAAAAATTTGGGCTGCTTGCTGTAAATCTTGAATGGCTTTTTGTTTGTCGCCTTTAGCAGCATAAACTAATCCTCTATTTCCGTATGCTTCTGCATACTGAGGATTAATATCAATAACTTTGGTAAAGTCAGCAAGTGCTAATTCCCATTTCTTCTGCTCTTTGTAAACATTACCCCGATTGATGTAAGCATCAGCATACTGAGGATTAACATCAATGGCTTTGTTGTAATCAGCAAGTGCTAATTCCCATTGCTTCTGCTCTTGGTAAAGAACGCCCCTCAGGTAGTAAGCTCCTGCAAGCTGAGGATTAATAGCAATAGCTTTGTTTAAATCAGCAAGTGCTAAATCCCATTTTTTCTGCTCATAGTAAAGATTACCCCGATTGCTGTAAGCTTCTGCATCTTGAGGATTAATATCAATGACTTTGTTTAAATCAGCAAGTGCTAAATCCCATTTTTTCTGCTCATAATAAATAGCACCCCGATTGTTGTAAGCATCTGCATACTGAGGATTAATCGCAATAGCTTTGGTAAAATCAGCAAGTGCTAAATCCCATTTTTTCTGATTGTAGTAAAGATTACCCCGATTGTAGTAGNATTGCTTCTGTTCTTGATAAAGATTCCCTCGATTGTTGTAAGCGTCAATATACCGAGGATTAATCTCAATAGCTTTGTCGTAATCAGCCAGTGCTAATTCCCATTGCTTCTGCTCTTGGTAAAAAAGACCCCGGTTGTAATAAGCCTCAGCATACTGAGGGTTAATATCAATGGCTTTGTTAAAATCAGCCAGTGCTAAATCCCATTTTTTCTGCTCAAAGTAAAGATTACCCCGATTTACGTAAGCTTCAGCAAACTGAAAATCAATATCAATGGCTTGGTTGAAATCAGCGAGTGCTAATTCCCATTGCTTCTGCTCATAGTAAAGAACACCCCGATTGTAGTAAGCTTTAACATTCTGAGGATTAATATCAATGGCTTTGTTGTAATCAGGCAGTGCTAAATCCCATTGCTTCTTCTCTTGGTAAAGATTACCCCGATTTACGTAAGCTTGAGCATACTGAGGGTTAATATCAATGGCTTTGTTGTAATTAGCAAGTGCTAAATCCCATTTTTTCTGCTCTTGGTAAATAATACCTCGATTGTTGTAAGCTTGAGCATACTGAGGGTTAATATCAATGGCTTTGTTGTAATTAGCGAGTGCTAAATCCCATTTTTTCTGCTCATCGTAAAGATTACCCCGATTGTGGTAGAATGCGGCGCGGGGATTGAGGTCAATTGCTTTATTTATTGCTGCTTCCGCTTCTGCGTATCGTTTTAAGTTATGCAATAATCCCGATTTTTGATTGTACAAGTTTGGGTTTTTTGGCTGGAGTTGAATTGCTTTATCTATTGCTACTAACTCCTTTTCTGGCTGCTCGAAGTGACGATAAATTATGCTTAGTGTTTTCCAAGCACCTACAAAGTCAGGTTTTAGTTTGGTTGCTGACTCTAATGGAGCTATTGCTTCTTCATATTTGTAACCCCAACTTAATGCCAAACCCTTGCCATAATAAGCTAAATAAACAAATGCTGGTTTCAGTTTGATGGCTTCATCAAATGCTGTGACTGCTTCTTGATGACGACCCAATCGCCACAGTTGATTTCCCCTTTCTATCCATTGACTGGCTGTAGCATTTCCTTTATCAATATCTGTTGATAATATAGCTGTGTGAATCCAAATGAATTGTTCGCCATTTAGTAGCGGTGCAGCATTAGTTTCTACTTTTTGCGCTTGCACTCCCAATCTTGTCGCTAACCCTAAAAATGTACTCACCGGAATACCTAAACTATAACCTAGTTGTACTTTTCCTTTACTAGTACCGCTATCTCCTGTTTTTTCGTCAAAGGCTTGTTCCCCTTCTGCACGTCCATGAATCCCTATCACTCTCCCCATAGAATCTAGTACAGGACCCCCACTCATGCCACCATAGGTGATGCTGCTGTAAACTAATTCATATCCTCCGGTTAAGTAACTTGCTGTTTGTAATTGGCTAGAACTGTTAGTTTGAAAATCTGATTGCCTAGATGTTAATAATCCAATTTCTTTACTGAAAATCTGCCCCATTGTTAACCGCCAAGGTGAATTATTCCCTAAATCGGGATAGCCAGCAGTCAAGATATAATCGTGATCATTGGGGTTATAGTTTGCTAGGGTCGCTACTTGGTAATTCTGATTAGGTGCAGTAAATTTAACCACCCCTAAATCTACGCCCTCTTCTGTTTTAATTGTGCTTTTCTCTACCGGATATGGTTTACCATCTGGTGCAATTATTTGATAGTTATGGTTCCCACATGGCTGGGTAGCATCTTCTCTTTCACATAGGACGTGCGCGGCTGTTAAGACTGTATAGGTATCCCCATTTTTAGCTATAATTATCCCTGAACCATTGCCCGTACTACTACTATCAATTCTGACGGTGATTTGTTTGGCTTTTTGTTCTAAGTCTCCTAACCATCCGGTTAATGGGGATGTTGTGGGTACGCTAGGTTGTGATTTTGGTAAAGGTAAACTATGAGCAGTCAAAATTTCCCCATTTACCTGTGCTAAAAAAGTAGAAGCAGGAATACCCCAACTCAACTTCCGCATTTCCTGAATTTCTGCCTCACTGGGACGGGAACCATTTTGATAAACATAACCACTATTTAAAATCGGATAAGCACCCCTACCATTAACCCCAACAATCATTCCCTGACTGCTAATAATTGGTCCACCACTCATTCCTTGCTCAATATCACTGCTATAACCAATTTGATAACCTTCCTTTAAACTTTGCCCAAGAACTTGTTTAACTTGCCCCGTCCGAAATACTATTTCACCCTTCTCCCCAGAAAATCCAGCCGCTAAAACTGGCATATCTTTATTGGGAACTACTCCTATCACATCAACAACGCAATAATTAGAATTACTTTTAAATTTCAATAGAGCCAAATCTGATTTTTCAAAATTTGTTTGTTTCACAATTTCTGCTGGATAAGTTTTCCCATCAGCAGTTTTAAGACTAATAGAATTCACACCTCTGACAACATGGGCATTCGTAAGAACTAAATAGGAATTACCTTGTTTACCAAGTAATGTTCCCGAACCACCATTATTATCTCCAGTAACTTTAACTGTGATTTTACTCGCAAGACTTTGTAACTCCTTTTCTGACAACAAATCTCCATTTTCTGCTTCCATTTGACAATAGGAACTTTCAGAAGCTGGTTGAGAAGAAGGATTAGAAGCAACTTTCAGGGCGAATGTTGGATAAGGTAAAAGTAGTAAAGTAGAAACAAGGGCGATAATTTTGTTCATTGTCTGTTCTCAATAGGTTTGTATTCAATCTGGAATTATTAAATTAAGTAAGTAGGCACAAGTAAACCTAACTATGTAACAAGATGTAAAAAAAACAAAACCCTTGTGATTGCTTCGTCGTACCTCCTCGCAATGACAGAAGTATAGTTATGTTTATTTACGCCTATCTACTTACACTTCAAAATCTTTAGTCAATATCGAATCACCAAAAGTAATAGTTATCTTGAATTTTTCTCTCAACTCAGCACTAAATTCCTTTTGAATCCAATTATCCTCATCCCTCGATGTCGCTTCCAAAATAGTTTCCCCAGATTCATCACTAATAATTAACTTCACCCCTTCCGGTAAAGTAATTTCTCCCATTGGATGAACTTGAATTAAAATATCAACCTCTTCGCTATGAGGTTCTGAGGTAATTTTAACCACCAAAGCCAGGGAAAGTTTATCAAGTTGCATTCCCAAATCAATTGCTTGTCCCCGCGTCACACTCATCTCTTGTTTAAAAGCCAATCCCAATTGTTGAGGCTGCAAAAGCTTATCAATATTTTCCCAACCACTATCAACCAATCCCTCTAACCATTGTCCTATTTTCACAATACTTGATAACTTTTCTTCCTGTCGAGATTCAACTACTTCCAACTCACTCAAATAAAGCAAAAAATCTGACAAAGATTGCAACTTATTGAGAGGGAATTCTGCCACAGCATCACGGGTAAACCCTAAAATATTTGCTGACTTTAAAGTAGAGTCTAATTGTACAGCCACATAACCAACCCTATCTTCCCAAACCTCTGGTGGAATTTGCAAAATATCAGCATCTGCAAAAACAGGACGGCATTCCAATTTGCCAATATTTTTGACTGTCAAATCAGCCACATCCATGATTATCATTGCTACATTATCGCGGCTATCACTCTCTTCCCAATCAGTTTTGAACCCCATACAACGTAGATAATTATCTACTGCATACAATGCCAAAGTATTTAAATAAACCTGTTCAGCTTTTGCTTGATTAGAAATACCTTGACGGCATTTTTGAGCAAGAGAATGAGCTTCAAAAGACAAAGGAACAGTGAAAGTAAGGGTATTAGTCATACTATTCATAAAATCTCCTGGGTTTGACCACTAGGTTAACAATCCTCTATATATATTTCTTAATGTAAGCAATTATTTTACGCACCCGACGCTGATAAAAACTAGAAGCTGTCGTCATGGGAACACCTAATTCTTCAGATATTTCCTTCCATTTCTTTCCTGATAATAATAATAGTAAAATTGCTTTTAAACTAGCTTGGGGATGCCCCTGAATTATTTCATTCGTCAAATAATTTTCTGTATCAACTTCTATTATCTGCTTAAGCTGTTCCTCATCAGATATTTCATCCTCTATAGTTAATTCTTCTTGAAGATTATCTAAAGATAAAACAGCAGACATTTCTTGATTTTTAGGAACCTGAGTCAGTCCTTTTTTCTTTTCCTTGGCAACCACATCCTCAAATCGCCAATTGAAAATTTGATTTACCCATGCCATCACAGGATACTGTGGATTATATTGGTTAATTCTTTCACAAATTTCTATCAAAGTTTTCTGCAAAGCCTCATTATAATAATCTTGATGATTAGGTAATTCCAACCACTTAGCTTGCTTACTCAATCGTCCAGAAAACTGAATAGCATTAACCAGTCGATTTAAAGCAATCCGTCGCTTTGCCCTGATAATAGGACTATCATCAGTAGCCGAAAATTGGTTTACCTCCTCGACAAGCTGCTGTAATTGCAGGTTGAGAGCGCTATCTCTCTCGTGAAAATCGTTGCTCATTAGTATTTCTGGTTACGCATGAGGGAATCTCTACTCTGGTATCTTCCCGCACCTGAGACTTTTACGCAAAAGCTGCTAATCTTTACAAAACTTTACTTAGGGTTTGCTGTACTGTGCAGTTCACATTCTTCAGATGGTGCTTATACTGCGAAAGGCTGAATATAGAACCCCTCTCCAAACCTCTCCCCGTTGACGGGGAGAGGCTTAATACCTGGATTTTTGTTCTTCAAAAAGTATATTTTCTAGCCATTTTTAGTATAAAGGTACAAGGAATTCCTGCTGAATTAAGCGATCGATATGTTCTGCTGCTTGATAGGCTAAATCTTCACCGTGAACTAGTAGTCCCATCTCCATATTTAACGTGAGAGCATATTCTGTCAGGTTAGCACTGGAAATAAACAGATGTTTTCGATCTGCGATCGCGCATTTAGCGTGTAGGGAACCATATCTTCCTTCTGCATCTGTGGGACGTTTGCTGCGTTGCCAGATAAAGATTTGCGCTTGTTGGATAATTTCTGCACCCAATGCTGTAGTTACCCCAAAAGGAATTTTACCCTCGCTAGATTCGGGGGTTTCGGCAATAATTCGCAGGGTGATTCCTTGTTTAATTGCTGCTGATAGGGCTTTGGCAATCTCTGGAATCTTGTAAACGGCAAAACTAACAAGAATTATTTCCCGTTGTGCTTCACGAATTAGTTGTAGCAACACCTGTTCTGTTCTGCGAAGTAGCATTCCCTCACTTGTGGGACCAGTCCACACCAACTCAACGGACAATTCATCTTTTGCTGCGATCGCACAGTAAGCTGCGGTGGATAATGCGGATGCGATCGCATGACTTTCTAAATAAATGGCTTCCCGACACCAAATTTCTAATAATTCGGCAACTAAACGACGAAAGCTAGGATTGTGCAGTTGTTTGAGGATTGATGCTTTCACTGTCAAATCACAATATTTTGCTGGGCTAGATACCAACAAATTAATCACAACTTCTAATACAGGAGGTGGAAGTTGTTGGGCACAGGTACGAATTTGAGACAATAACAGTGGTGGCAAGAAAGTCACATTTTTTCCTCTGCAAAAAATGCTAAATCAGTAGACGATACCGTGGAAATCAACACAGCGCGATCGAGATATTTATTGCCGCGTTCACAAGAAGTTTCCGGGCTAAACAGGCAAGCATGACAAGCTGCCCAATGCAGAGATGTAGCACCTTGAAAGGGGGTATGCTCTGCACATAAAGGGTCGGAAGCACACAACCGCATTTGTTCTAATGCTTGGTCAATGTGGTGGGAGAGGGTTTTGGGTTCGCCCAAGCTAACTAATCCTCCCAATGTACCCTCGCTATCGGGTGCGGCTGTATAAATTAGTATGCCTGCCATTGGTCCACCTTCTTCTTCCGGTCGTTTGGAGTAAATTCGCTCCTTTAAGCTGGCGGCATTATAACCGCATTCCAACGTCATTTGCCGCATTAAGGCGTGGGCAAAGGAATGTAGCAAAATGTAGCGCACACCAGGAAATTTTACTGCGTCTGGGTCGAGGGAACGGATTTTACACCATTTTTTATGGGCATCAAAGGCTTGATAGGCGTAATCTTGTAATACCTGTTGTTGTTCCCATTGGTGGAGTGTTGTTTCTTGAAATTGAATAAAAATTCCCTCACCTTTGACTTCGCTTGCGGGTACCCATTTAGGTTTGCTGCGACTCAAGGGAACTCGGTGTTCGGTGAGAATTTCTCCTGAATCAATGAAATCACCGGGGGATTGAATCCGTGTAAAGCCAATGAGAGCGCGAACTTCCCGCAACCTTTCTACCAATACTACTTGGGAAAAGTAATTTTCATAACCCGATGGGGGTTTTACTGGTCGGAGTTGAAAATCTGGGGTGTTAAGATTGGGGTCGGCTGCGGAAAATATTTCCCACTCAGGTGTTTTTAAATCCCTGACGCTTTCATCATCAAAATCTGGGCGATCGCTCTTTTGTTTTTGTTCGACTATCTTCCAAATTGTTTCCGATTTGTATTTAGATAAATCCTGAAGTTGACCCATTGCAAAAAATGCCTGTAGAACTGCTTCTAAAGCGTTGAAATTATTCGCTTTTCCCAAAATAGTCCAGTTTTGTTCCACCAACTGTTCTAATTGGTTGGAAGTAACGGGGATAGATAGGGCAGAAAGGGTAATGGGAAACCAGCTATTGGATGCACCTAACAAAATAGTTTTCATCTGTTGGTCGCAACTATCATCAAATCCACGTAGGTGAGGGTGACGAGCGCGACATCTGGGCATATTTTTTTTCCCAGCTTCACCAAAGGCATCGGACAATCGCCGTTCTTTTTCGCAGCCACTACATTTAACAACAATATCCGAAGGAGAGCCAGAGACACCATACTCCTCCAGCCTTAAAGGTCCTTTGCAGTCTGTATTGCCACGATGTACGAAATATAACCAAGGAAAATCATCTAAATGACCGCGATCGCATGACACTAGAAACCTGGATGGGATGGCTGTTGGGTCTTTTTTACTTTTAGGACAGTTGAGGTGTACATAGCGAGTTTGGTCGGGACGATAGGGATTTTCCTTGAGTTGAAAATAAGGATATATGGGATCTAGCAAGCGACATCTGGGGCACACCATCCATCCGGGAAAGGGAGCGACGGGAATTCCCACCCTGGCATATTCATCGAAAGGACTTCCAGAAATGGCATCTTCGGGAGGTATGGGAGGTGCGAGGAGTTTTTTGACTTGTTGACCCAATTCGCGGCGAATGGCTGCTAGGAGGCGTTGTTCTCCTAATTCCACTGCCCCCTGTTGGGTATTCCAATCCTCCAAACCCATCACCATCACCGAAAGGTTGGGTAAATCGAGTACAGCACCAACACCAAAGGAAAATAAAATCTGGCTGGGTCGCAATTCGCCTACTTTGTATTTATAGTTAGACTGGCTCATATAGTTTGTAG